>JACRAA010000338.1 GCA_016213595.1 Actinomycetota bacterium
AGCTATCTAGGTAAAAGGGGTGGGCGGGGTGTCGGCTACGCGGTTCGACGTGGTGATCGTTGGCTACGGGATGGCGGGGGTGACGGCGGCGATCGAGGCAGCCGAAGCTGGTGCGCGGGTGCTGGTCTTGGACCGTGGCTACGGCGGGGGAGCGAGCGCCCTGTCCGGCGGAGTGGTCTACGCCGGTGGCGGCACGCGCTACCAGCGGGCCGCCGGCTTGGACGATACGCCTGAGAACATGTTCAACTACCTGCGCCAGGAGGTCGGGGACGTTGTATCCGAGGCCACGCTTCGCCGATTCTGCGAGACCAGCGCATCGACCATTGACTGGCTCGAGGAGCACGGTGCGACGTTTCGCGCATCTCTGTGCCCGTACAAGACGTCCTACCCGACCGACGAGCACTACCTGTACTACTCGGGCAATGAGAAGGCCTGGCCCTACCGCGAGCACGCCACGCCCGCGGCTCGCGGTCATCGTCAGGTCGCCAAGGGGATGGGCTCGGGTCACGCCCTGTTCGAGGCGCTGCGGGAGGCCGCGATGCGCAGCGGGGTCGCGTTCCGGCCGCTGAGCCGGGTGGAGTCACTTATCATCGAGGACGGTCAGGTCAAGGGTGTGCGCTACCGCACCGTGGACGCCGATGCGCCCAGCGTGGCCCGGCACCGGCGGCTCTCGAAGGTGGCGGGCAAGCTGGGCAACTGGGTCCCGCCGCTGGGAGCGAGGTTCAACAAAAGGGCCGAGGGCCTGTGGCAGGCGAACGCGGTCGAGGACGAGGTTCGGGCCGACGCGGTTATCCTCTCGGCGGGCGGGTTCGTGTTCAACCCGCAGATGAAGGCCCAGCATGCCGGCGGGTTCGCCGACATCACACCGCTGGGCACGGCGGGCGATGACGGCACCGGCATCAAGCTGGGTCTCTCGGCCGGCGGGTCCACCGCCCACCTGGACCGAATGACGGCCTGGCGGTTCATGTCCCCGCCCTCAGCGTTCCTGGAAGGGGTCTCGGTGGGACCGAGTGGGGCCCGGATCGCCAACGAGGACCTCTACGGCGCCACCCACTCCCAGATCATGATCGACCAGCACCAGGGCCGAGGATTCCTGGTGCTCGACGCCCGGCAGTGGAAGAAGGCCCGCGGTCAGGTGAGGTCGCAGACCCAGCCCTTCCAGGGCGCGCAAGCCGCCTACCTGTTCACCGTCGGGCACACCAAGGCAGCCAGCCTGGCGAAGCTGGCCACGAAGATCGGCGTCCAGCCGGGCGGGCTCGAACGCACCGTCTCGGCCTACAACGACGGCCTCGCTGAGGGCAGCGGGGACCCGGCACACAAGGGCGCCGAGCTCTGCTCGCCGATCCAGCACGGTCCCTTCTATGCCATCGACATCTCGATCAAGAACTCCGCGGCGTTCCCCGCACCCGGGCTCACCCTGGGCGGGCTCCGGGTCGATGAGGAGACAGGAGAGGTCCTCGCCGACGACGACCAGCCGATCACCGGCCTGTACGCCGCTGGACGCACCGCGGTCGGGATCTGCACCAACAGCTACCTCAGCGGCACCTCCCTGGCTGACGGCATCTTCTCCGGCAGAAGGGCCGGCGTCCACGCAGCCGCCCACACCGGGACCGCGCGCACGGCCCTCTCGGGCTGATGGTGCGGGACCGAACCGGGGACGAGAACGGGCTTCGAAAGGGGCATTGGGACGGGCTCCGGGACTGACCTCGCCCGAGAGTCCCTGCGTGCCACGGGGGTACGTGTTGAAGGGTGGTGGCGGTGACGGGCTACAGGCGTGGCGTGTCCGACGGGGCGGCGCGTGTATTCCGACTGGCCGGGGTGCCCGCCGTCGCGGTGGTGCGGGCGTCGTAGCGCTCCCGGGCGGCGTCGATGTCGGGGAGGTGGTGGTGGCTCCAGGCGATCAAGGGGTCGGTGGCCTCGAGCAGGGTGCGGCCCATCGGGGTGAGCTCGTAGCTGACGTGGGGTGGCATCACCTCGTAGACGGTCCGGGTCAGGATCCCCTTGCGGCGTGTGGCTTTAGCGCGACGGCAACGGTTCTACAGCGGTTCTCGATCGCCAATACACGTTCCCTGACCGGAACTGCTGCCCGACGCTTTTCGCTCTCCAGCCCAGTTAGACGTTGAGCGGTCGTGTTGAATGGGCAGCCCCGCGTTCGCGTTGCTTGCCGTGTTCAAGTCTTCGCATTGACTGCTTTGGCAACTCACGATGTGGAGCTTGTAGGCCACGGCGGTGTTGCCCGCTCTCGAGGACAACCGCGCGTTCTCAGTAACCGGGAAACACGCGCCGTAGGTCGTCGAGGGAGACATTGCCGCTCACCGTTGTCCCCGGAGGGGTGAACTCGGGCTTGAGGCGACCGGCGAGTAGTCGCAGGAACGCCTCCATCGAGCCGTCGAACGTCGCGGTCGCATCCTCTACCGAAGGGGTGAGGGAGACCCGCTCGTCATCAATCACGAGCGCGACATCACCCGCGGCCAGACGCACCGTGGAGAGCGCTGCCTCCGGCTTCGCGGTGTACCCGAGCAGGCAGCGCAGGCCGCCGGTGAAGTGCTCGCCAAGGGCGATCGCCGACTCAGGCTCCAGCTCGGCTCCTGGATCGACTGCCACGCGCACGTCCCACGCGTGCTGGGCGACCTCGTTGAGCCGCATCCCGGTCATGATCGACAGGGGTGCCGGCTCAGGGAGGAAACCGAGGTCGACTCGCAACGAGTGTCGTTCGTCGGCTCCGAGGGCCTCCAGTGCCCGCACGAGCTGACCGTCGTGCTCCAGGAAGCCGGCAGCCTGCTCCGTCGGGGGCGCGGCGTCCCAGCGGGCCCAGATGGCAGCGTTGTCGATGTCGCGCGCCTCGCCCGTCGCGCGGTCAACAGGTGCCCGCGCATGATGTCCGCGCCGCTGCCGAGGTGCGAGAGGACCTGAGCCACCGTCCATTCCGCAGCTCCGCTGGGACCCACGAGCCGGTCCTCGGAGAGCTCGGCCACAAGAGCAGCGAGATCGTCGTGGTTCGTGCGCAACGCCGCAATTGTGCGGTCTAGGAGATCGGCCATGACCGGTCAACGCGGGGATCGATCGGCTTGTTCCGACCGTCGAGCACCTGCTGGGGTCAACTGGTGAAGGGGGCAGCCTTGCGTACGGACCGCTTCGACGCCTTCACGCCTGACTTCGCAGCCCCCGCGATGCCCTGGGTCAGCAGGGTGAGGCCGGCACCGACGAGCCACACGTCCTTGGCCATAGCCGTGCCTTCCTGGCTCGGACGAATGCCGTCGTCCAACGTCATGGAGGGAGTCTTGAGATACATCCCGAGCAAGCTGGCACCGAACCCCGTGAGCCCAGCGCCGGCGACGGTCGCAGGCACCATGGGAGCCAGGAGTGCGGCGCCGAGGCCGATCTCGCTGTAGGCGAGCAGTTTCGCGAAGCTGGCAGGCTTCATGTCCTTGAACAGGGCGGGGTAGGTGCCTGCGGCGGCGCCGTGAAGGAACTGGGCAGTGCCCTCGTCGGCGGAGAGCTTGCCGATGCCAGCGTTGAGGATGAACGCGCCGGTGGCGACACGCATCGGGACGTGGGTGGGGTGCATGACGACTCCTAGATGGGGGTGCGAAGCGACTTCGACACTAGTGGACGGAGTCCGGAGCCGACCTTCGAGCAACGGTTGCTCAGGCGGCAACGGAGCGTCCCGACCCGGTTCTCAAGCGGCCCGGGTACGTCGCTGTATGAAGCGGGCGCGTGAGCGCTCGACCAGCAGGTAGAGCACCGGGACCAGGACCAGCGTGAGTAGCGTCGAGGAGATCAGTCCGCCGATCACCACGATGGCCAGCGGCTGGGAGATGAAGGTGCTGCCGCCGGTGACCCCGAACGCCATCGGCGTCAAGGCCATGATGGTGGCAGCCGCTGTCATCAGGATCGGTCGCAGTCGCTGACGGGCGCCCTCCCTCACGGCGACCTCGGGTGTGTCTCCACGCTCGCGCTGCTGGTTGACGAGGTCGATGAGCACGATCGCGTTGGTGACCACGATCCCGATCAGCATCAGCATCCCGATGAGCGAGGCAACACCCAGGGGAACCCCACTGATCAGGAGCAGGCCGATGGCACCGGTGGCGGCGAAGGGGATGGACACGAGCAGGATCAGCGGCTGCAGCAGGCTGCGGAAGGTCCCGACCATGACGAGGAAGACGATCGCGATCGCGATCAGCATGGCCAGGCCGAGCTGTCCGAACGCGTCGGACTGGTCTGAGGCGACACCGCCGAGCGAGGCCTCTGCGCCTTCGGGCAGGTCAAGGTCGTCGAGTGCCTTCTGCAGCGTCGTGGTGACCGCGCCCAGGTCGTCGCCATCGGGCTTGGTGGTGACGCTGATGCTGCGCTCTCCGTCGATGCGGGTCACCGTCGTGGGGACATCCACCTCGGTCACCTTGGCGATGTCGCCGAGGAGCACCGGGCCGCCTGCCGTGGGGATCGCGGTGGCTCGCAGCTGCTCGATGGTCGTGGGCGCTTGCCCGGCGACGAGCACCACGTCGAGGGAGTTCTGTCCCAGCACCACGGATCCGAGCGGCGCCGGCTGGAGCTGCCCGGCCAGCGCCTGTCCGATCGTCTTCTCCGAGAGCCCGGCGGCAGCGGCCGCCTGATGGTTCACGTCGACGGTGATCGTCGGCTGGGCAGCCGACACGTTGCTGGTCACGTCCTTGGCGCCGTCGACGTTCTTGACGGCCTCGAGTACGGCGTTGCCGGCCTCTTCCAGGGTGGCCTGGTCTCCTGCGGTCACCAGCACCTCGATCGCAGAACCGCCGAACCCGCCACTCGCATCCAGGGTGACCGTCCCGGCGCCCTCGAGATCGGCCGTGGCGTTGCGGATCTCGTCCTGGAGCGCGACCTGGTCGGCGTCTTCGTCGGTGGTGAGTGAGAAGGAGGCGTCGGAGCCTCCGCCGAACAGCGCCGCGATCCCGTCGCCGCTCCCGACCGTGGTCTGCACGGTCTCCACGCCGTCGATCTCGCTCAACACCCGCTCGACCCTTTTCGCCGCCGCGTCCTGGGCG
>JACRAA010000345.1 GCA_016213595.1 Actinomycetota bacterium
GTGCGCGGCGCCGCGCCGATGAAGGCGAACAGCCAGTTGGCTGCGACCTCATCGCACCCACCGGATTCCCGGTCGACGAGGGTCAGTCGCTCCAGGTGCCCGTCGCCGGAAGCGCCGGCGACCTCGGTGCGGAACCTGACCTCCACGTTCGGGGCGGCCTCGATGCGGGCGATCAGGTACTGCGACATGGTCGCGGCGAGGGACGGACCTCGCACCAGCATCACCACCCGCCGGGCGTGCTTCGCGAAGTTCAAGGCTGCCTGTCCCGCCGAGTTGGCGCCGCCGATGACGTACACGTCCTCGCCCGCGGTCTGGGCGGCCTCTGCAGCCGTCGCGCCGTAGAAGATGCCGCGCCCGGTGAAGTCTGCGGTCCCGGGGGCGTCCAGCAGCCGGTACGACACGCCGCTTGCGGCCACGACGGAGCGAGCCTCGATCTCACCGCCGTTGGCCAGCGTGACGGCGCGCACGGGGCCGCGGGCCTCAAGAGCGCTGACATCGCGGGCCAGCACAAGCTCCGCGCCGAACCGGCCGACCTGTGCAAGCGCCCGTTGAGCAAGATCCGAGCCGCTCAGCCCTCTGGGAAAGCCCAGGTAGTTCTCGATCGCAGCGCTCTGCCCCGCCTGCCCGCCCGGCGCCTCCCGCTCGACGATCACCGCCGACAGCCCTTCGGAGGCGGCGTACACCGCCGCGGCCAGTCCAGCCGGGCCGGCCCCCACGATGCAGACGTCGTACAGGGGCTGGCTGGCCGTCGTCCTGAGGCCCAGCGCGTGGGCGAGATCGACAGTGGCGGGGGCCCGCAGCGGGTCAGCCCCTGGCAGCAGCACGAGGGGCAGGTCGGCCGCGTCGGCGGAGGCGAGGTCGCGCAAGCGCGCGCCCTCCTCGTCCCGCTCGACGTCGTACCAGCGGTACGGCACGTGGTTGCGGGAGAGGAAGATCTTGATCTCGTGACTGCGCTCCGACCAGCGGTTGCCCACCAGCCGCAGCTCACCGGAATGATCGGGGTGGGCCGTCTGCCAGTCGCCCAGCAGGTCGTCCACCACCGGGTACAGCCGTTCAGCCGGCGGGTCCCACGGCTTCAGCAGGTAGTAGTCCAGGTCGATCTCGTTGATGGCGCGGATGGCCACCTCGGTGTCCGCATACGCCGTGAGGAGGAGGAGCTTCGCCTCCGGTGCGTGGCTGCGGGACGCGGCCAGCAGCTCGATGCCGGTCATGTGGGGCATCCGCTGGTCGGATGCGATCAGGGCCACCGGCTCGTCACGGAGGGCGAGCCGTCGCAGCAGGTCCAGAGCCTCAGCACCCGAACCGGCACTGATGACGCGATACTCGGACCCGTACTGGGCCACGAGGTCGCGACGAACAGCGGCAGCTACCGCCGCGTCGTCGTCGACGGCGAGGATGACAGGACGAGCCATGGTCCCTTCCTGGCGGAGTGCCAGCACGCCTGCCCCCACTGGGAAAGCCGGACGGCGCTACGACTGATGCGGAGCATAGTGGCGGCCGAGTTCGCTAACCAGAGATCCTCGGCGTCGTCGATCCTGGGCAGAGGATCTCGCTCGTCCCGCTGAGGTGGAGGGCAGGAGAGCTCGTGGTCCATAACCGTCAGCTCGTTGGAACGGGTCTGAGCTGGAAGGTGCTCTCCTGACCGACGAGCAGCGTCGTCTCCAACATGACGGTGGCAGGACCGTCCGGCCCTTCCCCCGACAGGCGCTGGAGCAGGAGCTCAGCGGCCTGGACGGCGAGGTCCTCCACCGGCTGCGTGACGAGGGTCGGACGGGGACGGATGAGCCGGGCGAGCTCGAGGTTGTCGAAGCCGACGAGTGCGGGACGCGAGGCGGGGTCGAGCTCGTTGAGGGCGATCGTCGCACCGAGGGTGAGGTCGTAGTTCGCGCAGACGACTGCTGTCGGCCGAGTGCCGAGGCGCAGCAGCCGCCGCAGCCCCGCATGGCCGCCCTCGATGCTGATGTGCTCGGACAGCGTGAGCTCGGCGCGGGGAAGCTCTCCCGTTCGCTGCTGGACCGCCTCCCGGAAGCCCGCTCGACGCTCCCGCATGGTGTACGTCGTGTCCGGCCCCGCGAGCAGGCCGATCGTTCTATGTCCCACGGTGGTGAGCAGCCGGACAGCCGAGGCGATCGCGGCTCGGTTGTCGATGACGACCGAGTCCGTGCCCGGGACCAGCCGGTCGACGGCGACCACCGGTACGTCCCGGTCACGTGCGGGCGCCAGGAAGCTGTCGTCGTCGTCGACAGGGACGACGACGATGCCGTCCACCATCTTGCCTACCAGGAAGCGCATGACGTCGACCTGTGAGGCGGCGTCCTGTCGGGAGTCGCAGATGATCGTCCCGTACCCGGCCTCCCGCAGCCGCTCCTCCATGCGGGACACGATCGTCGTGTTGAAGGTCGAGGCGAGCTCGTCGAGGATGACGCCGATCGTCATCGAGCGGCGGCTGCGCAGTCCCCGGGCGACGTTGTTCACCTGGTAGTCGAGCTCGGCGGCCGCCCTCTCGATGAGCTCACGGTTCTGCCCGAGGACGTTGCCGCCGTTGTAGTA
>JACRAA010000344.1 GCA_016213595.1 Actinomycetota bacterium
CTGCTGACTCGTCGTCGACATGGCCGCCAGCGCCTCACTGGCTTGCCGGTACAGTCTTCCAGCGCGGTACGAGGACCGCACCAGCGGCCCCGACAAGACGCCCTCGAACCCGATCTCGGTCGCCTCTGCGGCCAGCTCGTCGAACTCGCTCGGCTCGACCCACCGGTCCACCGGGTGGAGGTGGGCGTTGGGCCGCAGGTACTGCGTGATGGTCACCAGGTGGGTGCCTGCGTCGCGCAGGTCGTGCAGCGTCTGCGACACCTCCTCCCGAGTCTCGCCCATGCCGAGGATGATGTTCGACTTCGTGACCAGGCCGGCATCGCGGGACCTGGTGAGGACACCCAGCGAGCGCTCGTACGAGAAGCCGGGGCGGATCCTCCGGAAGACCCTGGGCACCGTCTCGACGTTGTGGGCGAACACCTCGGGCCGCGTCTGCAGGACCTCGTCCACGAGCTCAGGCTTCCCCGAGAAGTCGGGGGCCAGCATCTCGACGCCCACACCCGGGTTCTCACGGTGGATCGCGCGGATCGTCTCGGCGTACAGCCAGGCGCCCTCGTCGGGCAGGTCGTCGCGGCACACACCGGTCACCGTCGCGTACCGGAGCCCCATGGACCTCACGCTCTCGGCGACGCGGTGCGGCTCCTCGGTGTCGTACGAGGTGGGCTTCGCCGACTCGATCTGGCAGAAGTCGCAGCGCCGGGTGCAGGCGTCCCCTCCGATGAGGAAGGTCGCCTCGCGGTCCTCCCAGCACTCGAAGATGTTAGGACAGCCCGCCTCCTGGCAGACCGTGTGCAGCCCTTCCCTGCGCATGATCGACTGCAGGTCCTTGTAGTTCGGCCCCATCACGGCGCGGGTCCGGATCCACGAGGGCTTGCGCTCGATCGGCGTCTTGGCGTTCTTGACCTCGAGGCGGAGGAGGCGGCGGCCGTCAGGTCGTACTGTCACCCGCACAGGCTACCCGGGCTCGCGACGAATGGCACCGCGCGTTCAGCGCCGCAGCAGTGCCTCCAGCACCACGGGCCCGAGGAACGCGGCGAGCCAGGACGCGGCGATGAGCGAGGGACCGAACGGCAGCTCCGCCTTGCGGCCCGCCCGTCGTGCGACGAGCACCCCGAGCGTCACGGGAACATGGACGAGGAAGGCGCCGACTGCCCCGACCAGGGCGTACGGGAGGCCGAGCCAACCCAGGAACGTCCCGAAGAACAGCTGCAGGCTCACATCCCCGAGACCGAACTGCCCCTTGCCGAACCAGGCGATGACGAAGTACAGGAGCGCGAGGACGACCCCCGTGAGCAGTGCCGCGCCGAGGCGCGTCCACGAGCGTTCGAGAGCGGCGGCCAGGACGAGGCCGACCAGCAGGGCGAGCATCGAGGGCCACATGACCCGGTGGGGGATCTCATGGGCCGCGAGGTCGGTGGCCACGAGCAGGGCGCTGGCGAGCGCGGCGACCGCGAACGCGAGGGCCTCCGGCCAGGCGTCGAGACGCCACCCGGCGAGAGCACCGAAGGCGATGCCGAGAACGGCCAGGACCGGGACGGAGACGACCCGCGGGTACAGAGTGTCGGTGATGCTTGCGCGTACGAGACGGGTGAGCACCGCCGCCGCAATGCCGATGAAGGCACCCGTGATAGCGGCGGCGGCACTCATGACGACGCCATCGGCTACTTGGCGAATGCTTGGATGATGCCGATGACGCCAGGTCCCATGACCACCATGAACAGCACCGGGAGGATGCAGAGCATGAGTGGGAAGATCACCTTGACGGGGATTTGCATGGCTTTGTTCTCAGCGCGCTGACGGCGCTTCATGCGCATCTCGGCCGCCTGCGTGTTGAGCACGCTCGACAGCGCGAGACCGTACGCCTCGGCCTGGATGATGGAGCGGATGAACTGCTTGAGGTCCGGCACCTGGGTACGTTCGACGAGGTCCTCGTACGCCACGCGGCGGGTCTGGCCGACCTGGATGTCCTGCAGCGTCCGGATCAGCTCGGCGGCGAGCACCCCGTTCCCGTTCTTCGCCACGCGGACCATCGCCGCGTCGAACCCGAGTCCGGCCTCGACCGCGATGCTCATCTGGTCGAGGGTGTCGGCCAGCTCCAGCGTGATCTTCTCCCGACGCTCGACCCCGATGCTGTACAGGCGGAGCTCCGGCACGAAGTAGAGGATGATCGCGAACAGCCCGCCGAGCACGGCGATGAGCGGACTGGTCGCCCTGAGGATGAACATCATGGCCAGGAGGGGCGACACCACCGTGAGCACGACCTTGATGGTGACGACGCGCTCGAGAGGCCATCCGGCAGGGCGTCCTGCCCGGGCGAGCATCTGCTCGAGGCGGGCGCGGGACCCCTTCGTGACAAGGGTCTTCGACAGCGACGAGACCTTCGGGATCTTGGCGGCGCCGGTGGCAGGAAGGGCTCCCGCCTTCGCCGTACCCGCGCGGCTGCCGCGCGTGAGGTTCTCGATCGCCCGGACCTTGGCAGGGCTGGGTCCGGCGAAGATCGCGAAGATGAGGTAGCCGGTGGCGACGGCGAGCACCGCGGCGGCCATGACGGTCGTCATCATGATGTGGCCTCCCTCAGAACTTGATCTTGACGGTGGCCCGGAGCCAGATGCCCCCGACCGTCAGCATGACGACGGCTGCGACCACGATCATCCAGCCGATCGTCGTGGTGAAGAGCCTGTTGAGGTAGCCCGGGTTCGCGATCGTGAGGAAGGCGACGACGCCGAACGGCAGGGCCATGAGGATGACCGCAGACAGCTTCCCCTCGGCGGCCAGTGCCGAGACCTGGCGGTGCAGCTGGTTCCGTTCGCGGATCGTGTGCGCCACCCCGTCCAGGACGTCGGCGAGGTTTCCGCCCACCTCCCGGTTGATCGCGATCGCCTGGGCGATCCACTTGAAGTCCTCGCTCGCCATGCGGAGTGACACGTCGACGAGCGACTCGTTGAGGGAGCGACCGATCCGGGTCTCGTTGATGACGCGGCTGAACTCGTCCTTCGTGGGGTTGTCGGCCTCCACGCCCATGGCTTGGATGGCCTGCAGCAGGGAGTACCCGGCCCTCAGGCTCGCCGCCATCATCTGCAGGGTGGAGTCAAGCTGGTCGGCGAAAGCGCGCTTGCGACGACCGACCATGAAGCCGAGGAGGAACCAGCCCAGGAGCGGGACCGCCATCGTGGCCAGCAGGCCGACGAGGGGTCCCGCGACCAGCATGACGCCGGCGCCCATGGCGAGGGACGCCGCGACGGTGAGCAGGACGATGTCGGAGGCCTTGGTACGGACTCCTGCCAGCTCCAGCTGGGCGCCGAGCCCACGTCCGCGCTTCGCCAGGATCTTGGTGATCTGGTCCGTCGCGAAGTCGGTCGCCGTGGCGAGGGTGGACGCCCGCTGGTCGCGCTTGAGCCCCCGCAGCTGGCGTCGCCGGTCCCGTGACACCCGGCGGAAGCCTGGGCGGATGACGAGGAAGCCGAAGATCGTGATAGCCACGAGCAGGAGCAGCGACCCGATGGTCAGCATGTTGGCGGACGCGAGGAAGCTCATTTCAGCCACTCCTGGTTCCCGCCGAAGACGCGGGGCGACAGGTAGATGCCGAGCTCCTCGAAACGCTCCGCGAACCGGGGCCGGACGCCTGTGGCGACCGGCCGACCGAGGAACTTGCCGTTGGCGTCGATGCCGGCCGAGTAGTCGAACAGGAAGATGTCCTGCAGGGTGACCGTCTGGCCCTCCATGCCATGGACCTCGGTGATCGCGACGACGCGGCGGGTTCCGTCGCGAAGGCGCTGGATCTGGACGATGAGGTCGACGGCCGAGGTGATCTGCTCGCGGATCGCCCGCAGCGGCAGGTCCATCCCCGCCATGAGGACGAGCGTCTCGAGTCGGGCGATCGCGTCACGCGGTGCGTTGGCGTGGATGGTCGACAGGGAGCCGTCGTGACCGGTGTTCATGGCCTGCAGCATGTCGAGGGCCTCGGCGCCTCGACACTCGCCGACGACGATGCGGTCGGGGCGCATACGCAGGGAGTTCTTCACGAGGTCACGGATGGTGACCTCGCCGCGTCCCTCGACGTTCGACGGCCTCGACTCCAGACGGACCAGATGGTCCTGCTGGAGCTGGAGCTCGACGGCGTCCTCGATGGTGATGATCCGCTCGTTGCTCGGGATGAAGCTGGAGAGCACGTTGAGAAGGGTCGTCTTGCCCGTACCGGTACCGCCGGAGACCAGGATGTTCAGGCGCGCCTGGACGCAGGCCCGCAGCAGGTCGGCCATGTCAGGCGTCATCGTGCCGAAGCCGATGAGGTCGTTGACGCCGAGCGCGTCCTTCGCGAACTTGCGGATGGTGAGGGTGGAGCCGTTGATGGCGAGCGGCGGAATGATGGCGTTGACGCGGGAGCCGTCCATCAGGCGCGCGTCGACCAGGGGCGACGCCTCGTCGATTCGGCGCCCGACCTTGCTGACGATCCGGTCGATCACTCGGCGTAGATGCGCCTCGTTGTCGAACTTGACGGGGCTCCGTGTGAGCTTGCCCCTCTGCTCGACGTAGACCGTGTCCGGCCCGTTCACCATGATCTCGGTGATGGTGATGTCGGCGAGAAGCGCCTCGAGGGGTCCGAGGCCCAGGACGTCGTCCTCGACCTCACGGATGATGCGTCGCCGCTCCTCGGAGGTCAGCGGTGTCGCCGACTCCTCGATGATGACGTTGAGCTCTTCGCGGACGAGGCCGCTGATGAGCTCCTCGTCGAGGGTGCCCTCGTTGAGGCGGGAGCCCATCCGCTCGAACAGCTGGGCTGTGGCCTGCTCCTTGAGCTTGCCGACAGGGTCCAGCGCCTGGACCGCCCCCGCCGGACGGCTGCGCTGGGTGAGGCCGGAGGCCGGCGCGGCTGCCGATGGGGCCGTGGGGAGCGGCGGGAACGCTCCGGCTTCTGCCGCTCGGGTCGCCAGGGACGCGGGAGCCGACTCGTCGTCGTCGTACGCCGCGGCGGAGTAGGCGTCGCCTGCGTCACCGACGTCAGCGCGCCTGGCGCCCAGCCGTTCTGACAGCTTCATGCTGACCTCTCAACCTTCACACCGCGGCGTCCCGTGAAGCCGCTGAGGGCCTCCGAGGTACGGCCCGTGATGCGGTCGACGAGCAGGTTCAGCTGCTTGGTGATCGGGTCGCGGCCGTTCACCTGGAGCAGGGGCACACCCTGGTTCGTCGACTGCGGAAGCAGGCGCGACTGGTTGAGAACGATGTCGACGTCCTCGCCGATGGTGCTCTGGACGTCCTTGATCGTGAGCCCACGGCTCGACTCGAAGAAGTTCAGGACGACATGACGGGCCTCCGGCAGCATGTCGAGGTCGTCGAGCGTCTCGAGCTCCTTCCGGAGGCCACGGACGCCGGGGACATCCAGCGTCGTCACGAGCACCATCTCGTTCGCCTTGTCGAGCACGGCGAGCGTGTGCTCGGACAACCCGGGAGCGGTGTCGACGACGACGTACTGGAACTCCTTCGCGAGCATGGTGAGCAGAGTGCTGATGTCCTTCGGGGTCACCGTGTCGGCGGCGACCGGCGACTCGGAGCCGGGCACCACGTACAGGCCCGTCTCGTGCCTGGTGAGCAGGGACTTCAGGGTGAGCATGTCCCGTGTCATCGCGCCCTGGATCGTGTCCGGCAGGGAGAACTCCGGCTCGAGGTTGAGAGCGCTCGCGCAGTCGCCGAAGTGGATGTCCAGGTCCACGAGCACGACCTGCTGGGGGTAGCGCTTCGCGAGGCCGACCGCGACGTTCGTCGCCACGGTGGTCTTACCGACCCCACCCTTGGGTGAGGCGATGGCGACGACGCGACCGTCCGGCTTGTCCACGACCGGCACGGGAGGCGGGGCGGCAGCCGTGGCTGTACGCAGGGCCATGTAGTGCGCTGCTCGCTCCAGGGCCTTCCGGATCTCGGACACGTCGCTCTCGACGGGGACGAGGTCCTTCACGCCGGCACGGATCGCCGAGAGGGCGAGCGGCTCGACGCTCGTCGCGGCGAGGATGACGACGCACGGGAACGACTGGTCGAGGTTGTGCGCGAGCTGCAGCGCACCGTTCGGGTCGAGGTCGGCGTCGAGGACGATGATGTCGGGAGCAGGCGCCCCGCGGAGGCCGGCGAAGAGCTCAGCGGCGGTGGACGGGAGCGGGTTGGGCGACAGCAGGAGGAACGCGCCCCCTGTGGCGTAGCCGATCCGCTCGGTCAGGCCGGCGGACTGGCTGACGAGGACGACGCGGCTCATCGCAGGACGACCTTCGCGTTCGTGTACTGCGAGCCGGAGTCGTCCGTGTCCTTGTTCTGGACGGCGAGGACCAGCGTGCCGGCGGACTGGGCCCACGAGAGCTTCTCGATGTCTGAGGTGTTCAGCGCCACGGTGACGATGAGGGAGCCGGACGGCACGGGTGTGACGGCGCCGTTGGCGGATGTCGCTGCAGCTGGAGCGACCCCTCCCTGCACACGGGTGACCAGCACCTTCGACAGGATCTGCTTGGTGAGGAAGTCATTGGGCATTGTGGCGTTCCCCACGCCCGGGATGGGGA
>JACRAA010000351.1 GCA_016213595.1 Actinomycetota bacterium
CGAGGCGTTCGCGACACAGGTGGCCATGGCCTACCGGCGGCAGGACGCGCGGCTGCACCGGGCGCGGTCCTGGCAGCGGCGTACGGGCGGGCTCCTCGACGCGTTCGACGAGCGGCTGCCGTTCCCGCTCACCGCGCAGCAGGTAGCCGTCAGCGACGAGCTGTTCGCGGACCTCGCCCGCACCCGCCCGATGCAGCGCCTCCTGCAGGGCGAGGTCGGCTCGGGGAAGACGGTCGTCGCGCTGCGGGCCATGCTCGCCGTCGTCGAGGCAGGAGGCCAGTCCGTACTGCTCGCGCCCACGGAGGTGCTCGCCCAGCAGCATGCCGCCACAGTGCGCGCGCTGCTCGGCGACCTGGGGAGCGGAGCGACGCTCGGGGCGCCGGACAACGCGACGGACGTGGTGCTCCTCACCGGATCGACCCCCGCCGGACAGCGTCGAGAGGTGCTGGACAAGATCGCGTCGGGGGAGGCCGGCGTCGTGATCGGCACCCACGCCCTGCTCGAGCAGCGGGTCGAGTTCGCCGAGCTCGGCCTCGTCGTCGTCGACGAGCAGCACCGCTTCGGCGTCGAACAGCGCACCGCGCTGGGCTCCCGCGCCGAACAGCACCCGCACGTGCTCGTGATGACCGCGACGCCCATCCCGCGCTCCGTGGCGATGACGGTGTTCGGCGACCTCGAGGTGTCGACGATCACGGAGCTTCCGCTCGGACGGGCGGACGTGTCCACGACCGTCGTCGACCAGGTGGCGCGGCCCGCCTGGGTGGAGCGGGCCTGGCAGCGGATCGCCGAGGAGGCGGCCCAGGGCCGGCAGGCCTTCGTCATCACCCCCAGGATCGGGGCGAAGGACGACTCGACGGGGGCGTCCGTCGAGGAGACGTACGAGCGCCTCTCCTCGGGCCCCCTCGCGGGGTTGCGCGTCGCCATGCTGCACGGGCGCCTCCCCGCCGAGGAGAAGGCGGACGTGATGCGGCGCTTCGCGGCCGGCGAGCTCGATGTCCTGGTCGCCACCACGGTGGTCGAGGTCGGGGTCGACGTGCCGAACGCGACGATGATGGTGGTCTGCGACGCGGAGAGCTTCGGCATCTCGCAGCTCCATCAGCTGCGCGGGCGCATCGGCCGCGGCGCCCACCCAGGTGTGTGCCTGCTCGTCACCTCGGCACCGGAGGGCACGAGCGCTCGTGAGCGGCTCGACGCGGTCGCCTCGACCCGCGACGGCTTCGTGCTGTCAGAGGTGGACCTGGCGCAGCGGCGGGAGGGCGACGTCCTGGGCCACAGCCAGGCGGGCGGGCGCTCGAGCCTGAGACTGCTCCGCGTCCTCGACCATGCGGAGGACATCGCGATCGCCCGGAGCCTCGCGGAGAAGGTCGTGGAGCGGGACCCGGACCTGACCGACCCCGGCGTCCGCGACTACGTGAGGCAGGTCGAGCTGCTCGCAGAGGGGGAGTGGCAGGAGGCGACCTGACGCTGGCTAGACGGGCCGCTTCCCGGACCGGTACTCGAGCACCGGGTCGGGCCCGAAGGCGAACCGACGGCCGCTGATCTCGGTGGCCGTGACCCGTACGAAGTTGGTCTTGACCGTCGGGACCCACGGTCGGAGCGGCAGCGCCTCGACCCGGTCGTGCTCCTCACCGGACGGGATGACCTCCGCCAGGCCCTTGACGACGACGCTCCAGCCCCGGTTCTCGTTCCAGCCGTCGACCTCGAAGCAGACCTGCTCGTTGATGACGAGCTCCATGAGCTTCGAGCCCTCGGCCGTACGGAAGACCACGGTCTCGCCGTCGACGACGAAGTTGACGGGGAAGATCTCAGGCATCCCCTGCACCGCAGTGGCGAGCCGTCCGACCGACTGGCTGGCGAGAAGATCCCAGCAGCGGCTCTCGTCAAGGACGGTCACGGGGTTCGTGGATTCGACCATGCCCCATTCAAACACGCCCGTACATTGAAAGGTGTGGGCAGGGTGATAGGTGGGCGGTTCCGGGGGCAGCGGCTGGCGGCTCCGCCGGGGGACCGCACGCGCCCCACCAGTGACCGCGTGCGGGAGGCGGTCTTCAGCTCCTTCGTGTCCTGGCTCGGCACGGGCGACCGTCCCGGCGAGGAGGCGCTCGCGGGCGTCGGTCTCCTGGACCTGTACGGAGGCAGCGGAGGCATTGCGATCGAGGCGGCCAGCCGCGGTGCTCGTCCGGTACGGCTCGTCGAGCGCGACACGAAGGTCGCGGCAGTGGCTCGCAGGAATGCGGAGCACGTCGGGGCCGACGTCCAGGTGACGACGGCTCCGGTCGCAGCGTTCCTCGCCGGCCTTGCCGAGATCCCGTACGACATCGTCTGGCTCGACCCCCCCTACGCCGTGGGCGAGGAGGAGGTCTCGGCTGTCGCGCTGGCCGTCCTCGACGGCGGCTGGCTGGCCGATGACGGGCTGCTCGTGGTCGAGCGCTCGAGCCGTACGGCCGACCCTGTTCTTCCACCCCGGCTCGATGATGTTTGGTCCCGCCGCTACGGTGAGACGACGATCCACTACGCGACGAGGAAGGCCGGCCAGTGAGAGCAGTCGTGCCAGGGTCGTTCGACCCCATCACGAACGGCCACCTCGACGTGATCCGCCGGGCCCGTGCCATCTTCGACGAGGTCGTCGTGGCGGTGGGGGCGAACTCGAGCAAGAGGTACTTGTTCGAGCCTGTCGAGAGGCTCGAGCTCGTCAGGGCTGCGACTGCCCACCTCGACGGCGTCAGCGCCGAGCCCCTCACAGGGCTGCTCGTCGACTTCTGCCGCTCGCGGGGGGCCGGCGCGATCGTCAAGGGCGGCCGTGGCGGGCCGGACTTCGAGTTCGAGGTCGCCATGGCCCGCATGAACCACTCCATGACGGGGGTCGAGACCGTGATCTTGCCTGCCTCCGCACAGTGGTCGTTCGTTTCCAGCACACTGGTGCGAGAAGTAGCGAGGTTGGGGGGCGACGCGGCACCCTACGTACCTGACGTGGTGGCCGCGCGACTTGCGACGAGGAGGGCACATGACTGACACCAACGGGCCGGACGCCGACGCCCACCAGCTCTCCGCGACGGAGAAGGACCTGGCGACGCTGCGGTCCATCATCGTCGAGGCACGACAGGTGCCGATGTCGGCGAGCTGCATGGTCAACAGGAGCGAGATCCTCAGCCTCATCGACCGCATCGTCGCGGACCTGCCGCAGGAGTTCGAGCGGTCCCGTACGGTCATCAGCGAACAGTTCACCGCACACGCCCATGCCCGAGAGCAGGCGGCCGAGATCCTCGAGAACGCCCGCAACGAGGCCAAGGAGCTCGCCAGCGTGTCCGGCGTGGCCCGTGAGGCGAACGAGTACGCAGCGATGACGCGAGCGCAGGCGGACGAGGAGGCCCGCCAGATCCGCATCGAGGCTGACATGTACGTGGACAGCCGGCTCGCCGAGTTCGAGGCGTCGCTCCAGAAGACGTCGACGCAGGTCATCCTCATGAGGGAGCAGCTGGCGAAGCGGTCCAAGCTCGACGACAGTGACGTCGAGGCACTGCCGAGCATCTAGCCCGTCTCGATTAGGAGTACTCCCTGACGGCCCGGTAAGGTAGGTCGTCGGTGTCACCAAGCCCGTCCGGGACGTCGAAGGGGTACGAGATGACTCACCGTCGCCAGCCAGACTCGCGCTCAAGTCTCGTCATCGAGACTCACGAGCTCGCCAGGTCGGCCGGCACGATGAGGACAGTACGTCGTACCGCAGAGGCTCCCTCGGATCTGGCGATCGGTGTCATCGGGGTACCCCAGGGTTCGCCCGTCGAGCTGGATCTCAAGCTCGAGGCGGTGGGCGAGGGGGTGCTGGTCACCGGGACCGCAGTGGTCACGCTGGCCGGGGAGTGCACACGCTGTCTGAAGCCGATCACCGACTCGATGGAGATCGACATCCAGGAGCTGTTCTACTACCCGGGCAACGAACCCGACGACGAGGCGGCACGGAACGAGGGCGAGCTCATCAACCTCGAGCCGGTCCTCCGCGACGCCGTGGTGCTGGACTTGCCGTTCGCACCACTGTGCACCGAAGATTGTCTGGGCATCTGCCCGGTCTGCGGCGCAGACCTCAACGACGATCCCGACCATGGGCACGGCGACGAGGTGGACCCCCGCTGGGGGAGTCTGCAGCAGTGGTCGGCCACGCAGGAGCAGCACGAGCAGTAGTCCCGGCAGTTCGTACGGGCAGTAGCACCAGTTCGGGCAGTAGTACCGCCAGGCATGGCGCCTGGTCGATAAGAGGAGTGACAGATGGCGGTTCCCAAGCGGCGGTTGTCGCGCAGCAACGTGCATTCGCGCCGGTCGCAGTGGAAGGCCGCTGTGCCGACCCTCGTAACGTGCAGCAACCCGGCGTGCAAGGCCCCGCACCTGCCCCACACCGCATGCCCCTCATGCGGCCAGTACGGCGCGAAGGGCACTCGCCGGCAGGTGCTCGAGGCCTGAGAACCGGGCCATGAGCCGGGTTCTCACCGTTCTGGGTGAGCTGGGCATCGACCTCGACGCCCAGCTGTACCGGCTTGCCGTCACGCACCGCAGCTGGGCCTACGAGAACGGCGGCGTACCCACCAACGAGCGTCTGGAGTTCCTCGGCGACGCCGTGCTCGGTGTCGTCGTCACCGAGCACCTGTACCTCACCTTCCCCAACGAGCCCGAGGGCATCCTCGCGGGC
>JACRAA010000352.1 GCA_016213595.1 Actinomycetota bacterium
TCGAGCCGGAGGCTGTCCATCCGGCTGCTGACCCGCCGGAAGCTGCCGAGCTGGAGGCTGACGAGGAGCGGCCCGAGCCCCTCGTCGCGCCGGAGGACGCTGCGGACCCCGACCTCGTCGACTGGGAACCGGAGCCGGCCGCCGCCCTGGTCGCGGAGCCCGAGGCAGGAACCGTCTCTGCCGAGGAGCCCGAGACCCGGAGCCAGCCCGAGACCCCCACCGCCTCCGTGGAGGAGCCCCCAGCCGACGAGGAGGCCGACCACAGCCTCGGCCTCACCGGTGCCGCAGCAGCAGCGCTGGCCGCCGCGAGCGCGTGGGGAGTCTGGGGTGGCACCGCTTCCGTACCGTCCATGCCCGCCCCCGGCCCGTTCCCGGCCGTCGAGCCGGAGCCCGAGACCCCCGCCGAGCCGGAGTCCGTCACTGCGCAGGGGTTCGAGCCGGAGGGGCCAGGGCTGTACTTGCCGGAGCCGGAGGAGCTCTCGATCCCCGAGCCGCAGGCGTCGGGTGACGAGCCGGAGGCCGACATCGTCTCCTCCGACCTCGTGACAGCGCCCATCCCCGAGCCGGACATGTACGCAGCCCCCGGCAGGTCGCCGTTCCACGTCCCCGAGCCGGAGCCGCACATCATCCCGGAGCCGGAGCCGGCCTCGGAGCCTTCCCCGTTCGCGCCCCCGCCAGCCGACATCACGCCGATCCCCGAACCCGGGTTCACGCCGCCGCCCGCACCGGACACCGCGGTCGAGGAGACCGCGCCGGCGGAGACCGTCAGCAGCGACGCCGTCAGCTCCGCGCTGTCCGTGCCTCCCGAACGTGCTGCACACGAGCAGGTCCACGCTGCGGCGAGTGCCAGCGCGGCGTACGACCTCCGGGTCGACGTGTTCTCGGTCCTCGGCTTCCCCGTCCCGGAGGAGCCTGCGGTGCCGGCCGACGAGTACGCGACCGAGCGACATGCCGATGTTGAGCAGGCCGCGGACGAGCACACGGATGAGCACACGGATGAGCACACGGATGAGCACACGGATGAGCACACGGCCGAGCAGGAGCAGCACGAGTCGGAGCACGGCAGGTGGTTCGAGCGGGCGAGGATGTGGGCCGCGAACAACCTGTACGACCCGGACGAGGACGTACCCGCCGGCTCTGAGGGCGAGCGCCCCCACGACGAGCAGAACCCGTGAGCCGTCGTCATGGCTGCCCTTGACGACGAGGAAGCACGCCGCCTCGCCTACGGAGTCCTGCTCGCCCAGTTCCCGGGGCTGAGCATCCCGCCCTGGCTGCAGCCAGCGCTCGCGGGCGGCCTTGCGGGGATCATCGTGTACGGGGAGAACACGCCCGACGTCGAGACCACGCGGCTGCTGGTGGCCGAGTTCCAGGAGGCCGTCAGGGCCGCCGGCCAGCCGCCCCTGATCGTCACGGCCGACGAGGAGGGCGGCGACGTCACCCGTCTGCAGTACGTCGAGGGGTCGTCCCTGCCGGGCAACGCGGCGCTCGGCGACGTCGATGACGTCTCACTCACCAGACGTTGCGCCGCGGCCTACGGGGCCCTGCTCGCCTACGCCGGCCTCACGCTGACGATCGGGCCGTGCCTCGACGTGGCGAGCGAGCCACTGAACCCGGTCATCGGCGTCCGCGCCTTCGGCTCAGACACCGACCTCGTCGCCCGTCACGGCGCCGCGTTCGCCGCGGGGCTCCGCGAGTCGGGCATCCGCTCGTGCGGGAAGCACTTCCCCGGGCATGGGGCGACCCGTACGGACAGCCACCTCGCGCTCCCGGTCCTCGACGTACCGCTCGTCCTGCTGGCGCAGCGCGACGAGGCTCCGTTCACGTGTGGCGTGGACGCGATCATGACGGCGCACGTCGTCGTCCCTGAGCTCGGCCCGGACCCCGCGACCCTGTCCGCCTGGTCCACCCAGCGCATCAGGGCCCTCGGCATCACCGGGCCGATCATCACCGATGCCCTGGGGATGCGCGCGGTCGCGGACCTGTACGACATGGGCGAGGCGTCCGTACGGGCGCTGGAGGCAGGTGCGGACCTGCTGTGCCTCGACTCCCCGACCGGACGGGACCCCCAGGCCGACTTCGAGACCGCGGTCGCGGGTGTCACAGCGGCGATCCTCAGCGGACGGCTGGAACCGGACGCTCTGCGAGCCTCCCACCAGCGGAACCTCGCGCTCACCGGCACACCGGCCTCGACAGCGGCTCTGGCTGACATCCTCGCCGAGCTGGAGGTCGCGGGCCACGAGGCGGCCGTGCGCGCCGTCCGTACCGCCGGCTTCGTCCGCTGCGACCCGCCTGTCATCGTCGCGGACCTGCGCCACCGGGTCTCCATTGCCGCCGGCCCCGCACCGCTCGCACTCGCGCAGGTCCTCGAGCGGCGTGGCGCCCTGGCTCGTCTCGTGAGGGGATCGCACGCTGCGATGGACGCCGCCGAGACGCCCGTCGCGGTCGTTCGCGAGCCGCTGGCCGATGCGGCCGAGGGTGAGGCCCTGTCGGCGCTCCTCGCCCGGCGGCCCGACACCGTCGTCGTCCACACGGGCACGGCGGACGCAGCTCCGGAGGCGGAGCGGCTCATCTACGCGCACGGGGCGGGACGGGTCAACGCCGAAGCGGTGGCAGACCTGCTGCTGGCCGTCTGACCAGGCTCTCAGCGTCTGGACAGGCTAGTCACAGATGCGGTCCGCCAGGCGAGTCGCCGCCGGCGACGGGGGCTAGGACCTTGGTCGGCAGGTGTAGCGTCACCGCCTGGCACGAGAACCGGGGTGATGAGGACTGTGGCACGTACGTCGGGGGCGATGTTCGCCTCCCTGCGTGTACCCAACTACCGGCGCTACTTCTACGGCGCACTCGTCTCCAATGTCGGGACCTGGGTGTCCCGAGTGGCCCAGGACTGGCTCGTCCTCGTCATCCTGACCCGGAACTCGGCGTTCGCCCTCGGGTTCATCACGACGATCCAGTTCATCTGGATGCCTTTGCTCTCGCCGTGGACCGGCATGGTCGCCGACCGCTTCCCGAAGCGCCGGATCATGATGGTGACCCAGTCGATGATGCTGCTGACGTCGCTCGCCCTGGCGCTCCTCACGATGAGCGGCCGGATCACGCTGTGGGAGGTGTACGCGCTCGCCGGAGCCCAAGGGATCGCTGCCGCGTTCGACGGGCCCGCCCGGATGACCCTCGCGTCAGAGATGGTCGCGCCGGACCTCATCATGAACGCCGTGAGCCTCAACTCGGCCTCGTTCAACATCGGACGTCTGGTCGGCCCTGCGCTCGGGGGCATCATCATCGCGAAGTGGAGCGTGGGCGTCGGGATGCTCGTCAACTCCGTGTCGTTCCTCGCGGTGCTCGTGGCCCTCATCTCGCTGAACGGCGCCCAGATGCACCCGTCACCACCGCGCCGAGGCGGCGGGGCGCTGAAGGAGGCTCTGGTCTACCTCAAGAGCCGGCCCGACCTGCAGCTCATCATGGCGACGATCTTCTGCCTGACGATGTTCGCGATGAACTTCCAGGTGACCAACGCGCTCATGGCGACGACCGTGTTCCACAAGGGGGCGACGGAGTACGGCCTGCTCGGCTCGATGCTCGCAGTCGGCTCGCTGACCGGTGCCCTGCTCAACGCGCGTCGCACGACGCCGAAGCTCCGTACCCTCCTGCTGGCCATGACGAGTGTGGCCGCCTGTACGTTGCTGATGGCCGTCTCCCCATCCTTCTGGGTCTTCGCCCTGGTCCTCATCCCGTCCGGGCTGTCCAGCATGACCGCCCTGACGACCTCGAACTCGACCGTCCAGCTCACGAGCGACCCCATGATGCGCGGCCGGGTCATGGCGCTCTACATGGCCATCAACCAGGGCGGGGCCCCTGTCGGGGCCATGATCATCGGCCTCATGGCAGACCACGTGGGGGTCCGGTGGGCGCTTGCCCTCGCCAGCGTCGTGGTGCTCGTCGCGGCGCTCATCTCGTCGATGGTGGTGAGACGGCGCAGGGTCGAGACACTCCTCCCCTCTCAGGTGATGCAGCCGGCCAACGCCGACGACGACTGACCGGGGCTGCCGCCTAGGAAGCGGCAGGTGTCTCAGTCCGGCAGCCGGCTCACTGGTTGGTGTTGATGACGGGCGTGGCCCGCGAGTCGCCGCACAGCACGAGCAGGAGGTTGGCGACCATCTGAGCCTTGCGCTCCTCGTTCATCTGGACCACCGAGTCCGTCTCGAGTCGCCTCAGCGCCTGCTCCACCATGCCGACGGCACCCTCCACGATCATCGACCGGGCCGCGATGACAGCGGCCGCCTGCTGGCGCTGCAGCATCGCGTGCGCGATCTCGGGGGCGTACGCCAAGGAGCTGATCCGCGCCTCCACGATCTCGATGCCGGCGA
>JACRAA010000347.1 GCA_016213595.1 Actinomycetota bacterium
CCAAGGGCAACACGGTGACGTTGGGGGGCACCGTGTGGTCAGGTGGAAGCGCTTTGGTGGATGTCTGAGGGGTGCACGGCCAACGGGGTCACGTGTACCTCCATGTAGGTGAACAGGGGGAGGTTGGAGAGGATGGCGTGGAGCTCGTCGTTCGAATCGACGTCGAAGACCGAGTAGTTCGAGTACTCGCCGACGATGCGCCACAGGTGGATCCACTTGCCTTCGCGCTGCAGCTGCTGGGCGTAGTCCCTCTCCTGCCTCACGATCTGATCCCGGGTGTCACCGGGAAGATCGTGAGGCAGGTGGACGTCCATGCGGACGTGATAGAGCATCAGCTGGTGGGATCCAGCGTGACGTCGTACTGGACCAGAATGCTGCCGTCGGGCTGCTCTTGGGGGTCGAGCATGAGTTCGGGCTTGACGGCCTGCGCGATGTCGTCGTTGTTGTGGTCATCGCCGGGGAAGTAGAGCTGGGCGGTGAGCAGCTCGTGGCCAGGGGCCGAGACCTTGACGTGGATGTGAGCCGGTCGCCAGGCGTGCCAGCCCGCGGCCTCGATCAGGGCACCGGTCGCGCCGTCGTGTGGGATCTGGTACGGCTGGGGCTTGATGGTGTGGATGCGGAACTTCCCATCGTCCCCCACGGTGAAGACGCCGCGGAGGTTCCACTCCGGCTGGCCCTCGGAGAACTGGGAGTAGAAGCCCGCGTTGTCGTCCTGCCATACGTCGACCTTGCCGCCGGCTAGGGGGGTGCCGTCGGTGGACCTGATGACGCCTTCCCAGACCAGTGGCGTGCCGGACTCTTCCCGCTCGAGGGTGGATCCTTCTGCGCCGCGCTCGGGCGCGCCCGGGACGTAGTAGGGGCCTTCGATGGTGCCCTTGTTGCCCTTGCGGTGAGCGGTGGCCACCTCCTCGACTGCGTGCTCGACGAAGACATCGAGGAACAACGGCCACTCGCCGTCGGCACCGACCTGGATCAGCCACGCCTTGAGTGCGTTGTACTCGTCGTAGGTGACCTGGTGCTTGCGGATAGTGGCGTGGACAGCGCTGAGGACCTCGTGAGCCAGGGTGTCGACTCGGTCCTTGGGGACGTCCTTGACTGCGGCGAACGGGGACTTGTCCGCCTGGAACCGATCGGTTGCAGCTGCGCCGGAGGCCGACGCGGTGGCTGACTCGACTGTGGTCATGTTCTTCCTTCCATTCCTGTTGGTGCGACCTCCGGATGTTCCAGAGGGAGTCTGGTGCCCGGCCGTTCTTGGCTACTGGTCGAGCCGGTAGTAGGTGAGTTTCGATTCGTCGATCTCCACCGAGAGTCCGGCGCCCTGACGGACGACGAGCTCACCGTCATGAATCTCAAGGGGGTCGGTGAGGAGGTCGTCGCTCATGTCGAGGAAGTTCGACAGCTCTGCTGCTCGGCGCGAGGTCAGGCTGAAGGCCGCCCCGAACGCGGCGGTGCACATGGTGCCGAGCTGCCCGTCGATCTGGTTGCCCATGATGACTTCGAGGCCGAGTCCTTCGGCGAGGTGATGAACTCGTTGGCTCTGGGTGAACCCAGTCCTGGCGCACTTGATGCTCAGGGCTGTGGCGGAGCCGCCAAGGATCTCGCGGGTGACCTCGGCGGGGGTGGTAACCGATTCGTCGGCGACGAAAGAGATGTCGAGGTGGTCGACCAACCATCGCCGACCGAGAACGTCATCAGCTGGGCACAGTTCCTCGGCGAAGCTCAGGCCGAGGTCGGACATCTCCCGCATCGCCTGGAGCGCCTCCGTTGCGCTCCAGCCGCGGTTGCCGTCGACGTAGAGTTCGATCTCGTTGCCGAAGCGCTCGCGAAGTGTCCGGACGACGGCCGTGTCGAGGGTGTAGGGCTGCCGCCCAACCTTGACCTTGAAGGTCCGGATCCCATGGGTCTCGATCATCCGCTCGGCTTCGGCGACCATCTTCGCTGGCTCTTCGAATCCGAGCATGTGTGAGACGCGCAGGCGGTCGGTGTACCCGCCCAGCAGTGCGGTGACCGGCTGATTCAGGGTGCGTCCGAGGGCGTCCCACAAGGCGATGTCGATGGCGGACTTCGCTGCAGGATTGCCAACGGTGCGCTGGAGGCGCTGCTGGGCCCGTTCCCGGTCAAGGAGCGTGAGTCCGATCAGCTGCGGCGCGAAGATGGTCTCGATGACGGCCACGATGCCCGCCTGCGTCTCACCGTAGGTGAAGGGCCGCGGCGGCGCCTCGCCCACACCGACCACACCGTCATCGGTGTGGATCTTCACCAAGACGTGTTCGGCTGTGTGCACCTCGCCGCTGGCGAATCGCAGCGGCTTGACATACGGGATGGCGAACGGAATCGCCTCAACCTTGACGATCTTCACAGGCTGACCTCGTCGATGAACGAGCTGGACAGGCACGCAAGCTCGTGATCAGCCGCGAGGACACCCACGACGGCGCTGACGACAGGGCGCGGTTCCTCGGCGCGCCACCCGAGCGTCAGCTCAATGGACCCAGCGTCGGCGATGTCACGGAACCGCACACCGGCGAGCGGGAACGCTCGTGCTGAGGCCGGTACGAGGGCAATGCCCATGCCGGCAGCAACCAAGGACAGCAGGACAGCCGTCCCCGGCGCCTCATGGGCGCGATCGGGGACGAATCCGGCTGCCCGGCAGGCGCGGAGGATCGCATGGTTGACCGCGGAGTCCCGGCCGGCGTACCCGATGAAGTCCTCGTTGCGAAGGTCGATGAGTTGCGGGGCGGAGTGGCCGACGAGGCGGTGGTCCAGGGGAAGAGCCAGTATCAGCGGCTCCTCCTCGATCAGGTGGGTCGCGACACCGTCGCCCACCACCGGAGGGCGCAGCAGTGCGATGTCGATCGCTCCGGTCCGCAACCCTTCGCACAGCTCGGGGGTGAGGAAGTCGCCGCGTACGTCGATTGCGATGTTGGGCAGTTCGCGCCTGAGGGTCCGGACGACATGAGGCAGGTGAGAGATCGCCGCGGTGCCGACGGTTCCCAGCCGGACCAGACCGTGCTTGCCGTCGGCTAGGCGTCGCACCCCCCGCATGCTGTCCTCGACAGCGGCCAAGATCCGCCGGCTCTCCTCGAGGAAGAACTCGCCCGCAGGCGTGAGCGCGACGTGACGGGTGGTCCGGTTCAACAGTGTCACGCCAAGCTCGGACTCCAGGGACCGGATCGCCTGTGAGAGCGCGGGCTGAGCGATGAGCAGTCGCTCCGCAGCCTGTCCGAAGTGACAGGTCTCGGCGACAGCGGTGAAGTACCGAAGGTGACGCAGTTCCATACCGGGGCTCTCGTCTCTTGTCCGCGCACGGGTTGTGACGGGTATCACTTCACCGTAAGGGCTCTCTTCCATCACACACAAAGACCAATCACTCGTCGATTCATTGTCTAGCCCAATAAATAGGTTCAGGCGCTCAGATGGGCTATGAGGAGGTCGGCGACGGACTCAGGAGCCTCAATGGGCGCCAGGTGCCCCACGCCGGGTAGGACGGCGAGGTGGCCGTCTTGGACGCCCTCGGCGATCTCTCGCAGCAGTGGGACCGGTGTCGGGAGATCCTGGTCGCCAGCGATGGCGAGGACTGGCGCCTCGATCTCGGCGAGGCGGTCGGTGACGTCGAAGCCAGCCAGGGCATCGCAGACCTGCGCGTACCCGACGGTGTCGACCTCCAGGAGGCGCCGCGTGAAGGTGTCGGTGACGTCCGGCCGGCGTTGTGCGAAGCCCTGGGCGAACCAGCGCTGCAGTGACCCTTCGACCAGCACCTGGATCCCCTGGCCGGTGACCAGAAGCGCGCGTTCCCGCCACGATGCCCTGTCCCCGATCCGGGCACCGGTACAGGTCAGGATTGCAGCGGAGATCCGGGAACGGTGCTCCAGGAGCAGGTGGAGACCCACCGCGCCACCCACAGAGTCGCCGGCGTAGGCGAACCGAGGGTGACTGAGGCCGTTCATCTCAAGGAAGCGGTCGACGGAGGCCACCACACCGTATGCGATGGACTCCATCGACACGGGGTGCTCCGACACCGATCGGTTCGTGCCGTGTCCGGGTAGGTCCCAGCCGAGCACGTGAAAATGGTCGGTCAAGAGAGCGGCCACCTCCCCCCACAACTCTCGGACCGACGTTCCCAACGAGGGACCGACGACGAGGAGTGGGCTCGCGCGACTCGAGGTCAACTCGACGGTCGAGATAGCCGGTAGGTCAAGGACGGTCATGCCTGGCCCTGCAGGAGTTCCTTCAGGGAGAGACTGAGGTCATCGGCCCGCTCAGGATCGATGCTGCGCCCCTCCCCCAGTGCTCGCTTGACGGCCATGAAGTCCCGCGGGTTGTTGACCACGTCAGCGGCGATGAGGCGGTTCTGCTGGAAGTAGAGAACGGTGAGTCGGGTGGACTCCGCGCGCACGACGTAGGCGTCATACCCGTCGGAGATGCCGGCGATCTGGATCTTCAGATCAGCCTGATCGGACCAGAACCACGCGACCCCGCGGCGTGGCGTCTCCACCCCGGCGAGCACGTGGGCCGCCAGCTTGGACTGTTCCAACGCGTTGTTCACCGACTCGATCGTCAAACGCTGACCGGGAAGGTTCGGGTGGGGTTGTTCGGCGCAGTCGCCCACCGCGACGACGCCGTCCATCGAGGTTCGGCCCGCCTGGTCCACCA
>JACRAA010000348.1 GCA_016213595.1 Actinomycetota bacterium
GCGCCCCGCGGGAGCCGGCGCGGACGATCGCGTCCTGGTCGGACTGGATGGTGCCGAGCACGTCACGCATCCGCTCGGTGCGGCTGCCGCCGAGGGTGGCGATGAAGGCGGACTGGTCGTCGAGCGCAGCCGTGTGGGTGAGCCCCTCCTCGGTGAAGACCTCGTCCCAGTAGTCGACGATCCGGCCGTTGGTCCAGCGGTAGCGACGGCGGCTGACGAGGCCGTGGGGCTGCGCGTGCGTGGCGGCGAAGAACGGCTCGGCCGCGGGCGAGCGCCAGTCGACCAGGAGGCGGCGCCCGTCGGGGTCGGCGAGGCCGAAGCGGCCGACGTACGTCGGCTCCGACCCGTCCTCGTGGACGATCCTGCCGAGGCAGAGGTCGAGGTCGAAGCGGCGCAGGGCCCGCAGGCGGGCGGTCAGCCGGTGCACCTCCTGGTCCCGCTCGAGCGCGGCGGTGCCGTGGCGCGCGGTGCCCTTCCTCGTCTCGGCGAGGCTGTGCTCGAGGTCGGCGATCGCGTGCTCGAGGCTGGTGGCGATGGCGGCGAAGTGGGCACGGTCGGCGTCGATGAGGTCGGGGTCGGTCTTGGCGGAGAGGGCGTCGGGAAGGGCGAAGGGAAAGGTCTTCTGCGACATCACGCCGTGCAGTGTGAGGGACCCAGGGGGCCTTGCGGCAAGCCCCCGGATGGCCTATACGTTGAGAGTGGAGGCAGCGGTGGGGTCGGTGCCGATCCTCACTGCCATGGGCATCCGCCTCGTCGAGGTCGTCCCGGGGCGCGCTGTCGCGGAGCTCCCGCCCGAGCCCAACGTCAACCACTTCGGGGTCACCTACGCCGGCTCGCTGTTCAGCGTGGCCGAGATGCTCGGTGGCGTGCTGTGCCTCGCGACCTTCGACCTGGAGGGGGAGCTCGCCGGCTTCGTCCCGCTGGTCAAGGAGTCGACGATCCGGTTCCGACGGCCCGCGCTCGGCGTCGTCCGCGCCGAGGCGTCGATGAGCGACGACGAGGTCGCACGGGTGCGTGACGACGCGCTCGCAACGGGCAAGGGCGAGTTCGTGCTGGAGGCGACGCTCACCGACGCGGGTGGTGAGGTGGTCGCGTCGACCGTCGGGACCTACCAGGTCCGTCGCCTCGGCTGACGATCAGCGCCACAGCCAGCGGAGCGCGTCCGGGAGCAGGACCCCGCCGTGGTTGCCGTCGTGCCCGCCGTCGCCCACCACGAGGCGTACGTCGTAGCCGCGGCGCAGCAGGGCCGCACCGACCTCGAGGTTCGCGGCCACCCAGTTGTCCTCCGCCTCGTCCCAGCCGAGGTCGCGGTGACCGACCTGCAGGAAGATCCGCAGCGGCCGGGCGACCTCGTCAGTGATCAGCCTCGGGTAGTCGGCCGCGACCTGCGGGAAGCTCGACGAGAGCCCGATGACCTTGCCGAACGCGCCCGGCCGGTGCCACGCGGCGGTGAAGGACGCGTTGCCGCCGCTGCTGAAGCCGCAGAGTGAGCGGTCCTCGGGACGCTCGCTGACCCGGACGACCTCCGAGACGCGGGGGAGGACCTCGTCGACGAGGAAGCCGGCGTACGTCGCGTCAGCGGCGTCGTACTCCGTGTTGCGGTGGTCTTCGCCCGGGTCGACGAACACGCCGACCGTCGGTGGGATCGCACCGGTTGCGACGAGGTTGTCGAGCACCACGGCGGCGCGCATCTCGTCGTCGGGGTCGAGGAACCCGGCGCCGTCCTGGAACACGACCACCGCGAGCGGTGCCTCGGACGGAGTGGAGGGCTCATGGACCCAGACGCTGCGGGTAACGCCCGGAAATGCCTGCGAGCCGGCGATCTCGAGCCGGGTCGTACGACCGCGCGCGACGGAAGCCACGGCTGTCGAGTCCGGTCCGTGCTCGTAGATCACCTCCGACTGGTCGATCGGCAACGGCACGTGCGGCACGCGGTGAGTCATGCCGTCGAACCTAGACTGCGCGCGTGAGAAACGGCTTCTTCATCTCCCGGTCGTTCTCCCACTACTGGCGTGCCGATGCGGTGTCGGTGCTGGGGACCTACGTCACCCTCTTCTCGCTGCAGGCGTTGGTCGTGTTCACCCTCGAGGGGCCCCCGTCGGACGTCGGCTGGCTCAACGCGGCGAGGTGGCTGCCCTACCTCGTGTTCGGCCTTGTCATCGGCGCCCTCGTGGACGGTCGGCGACGGCTGCCGCTGATGATTGGCACCGACCTCGTGCAGGCCGTGCTGCTGCTGAGCGTGCCACTGCTCTGGTGGCTCGACGCGCTGTCGCTGGGGCCGCTGCTGGTCATCGTCTTCCTCTACGGCACGGCCGCGGTCGTGAACATGGCGGCGACGATGTCGTTCCTGCCGCGGCTCGTGCCGCGCGACCAGCTGCAGCCGGCGCACGCCCGCATCGACGGTGCGGACGCCGTCGGCTCGATGGCCGGACCGGCCATCGGCGGCGTCCTGGTCAGCACCATCGGTGCGCCCCTCGCCGTCCTCGTCGACTCGCTCACCTACCTCTACTCCGCGCTCACCCTCCGGCGGATCGACATCGACGAACCGCCGGCCCGGACCGGGGTCACCGTCCGCGGGCTCCTCGGCGACATCGTCGAGGGAGTGCGCTGGCCTACGGCCGATCCGGGCTGCGGACCCTCGCGATCGCGACGCACGGGTGGTTCGTCGGCAACGCCGTCGTCGGCGTCCTGCTGGCGCCGTACGCCCGCGCGCTCGAGCTGTCGCCCGACCAGTTCGGCCGGGTCGGGGCGGTCGGGGGAGTGGGGCCCGTCTGGGGCGCCACGCTCACCACGGCGGTGGGCAGGCGGCTCGGCACCGGCCGCACGCTCATCCTGTGCCACGCGCTCATCACCTGCGGCGTCGTGGCGATGGTGGTGGCGGGGGAGCCCGCGTCGTTCGCCGCAACCATCGCGCTGCTGATGCTCGGCCAGGGGTTGTACGGCCTCGCCATGGGCATGAGCAACTCCCACGAGATGAGCTATCGACAGCTGGTGACGCCCGACGAGCTCCAGGCGCGCACCAACACGACGCTGCGGGCGATCAACCGCGCCGTCATCGTCGTGGTCGCACCGATCGCGGGCCTGCTGGCCGATGCCGTCGGCGTACGTCCGATGCTGGTCGTCGCCGCCGTCACCTTCGCGCTGGTGGCGGCCGGGCTCGCCGTGACGCCGTTCCGGAACGTGCGTGCGCCGGTCTGAGACACGTCGCCGCTGATACCACGGTGGTATCATTCATCCATGGCCATGACGCTGCGCTTGAGCGAGGACGACGAGAAGGTACTGACTGAGCTGGCACGATTCGACGGGATCAGCCGGCAGGAGGCAACGGTCCGCGCCATCCGCGAGGCCGCCGCGCGACGCGGGCACGAGGTTGCCGTTCGCGACGCCTCGGAGAAGGCCAGAGACCGTTACGCGGACGTGCTGCGACGCCTGGGGGAATGATCCACTACCTGACCCTCGAGGACCTCCTCACGCTGGTCGACGACCTCGAGGTGGGACCGGTCCGCGACGTCGGCCTCTTGGATTCGGCAGCGCACCGGCCCAGCACGTCACTGTGGGGGAGCGAGGCATATCCCACGATCGACGAGAAGGCGGCTGCGCTGCTGCAGTCACTGGTGGGGAATCACGCCCTGATCGACGGCAACAAGCGCCTGGGATGGCTCGCGGTCGTGGTCTTCTACGCCATCAATGGCGTCGAGCTGGAGGCTCCGGACGACGACGCGTACGACCTCGTCATAGCCGTCGCGACCCACACGACCGACGTCGTCGACAGTGCCCGGGCGCTGTCGATGTGGCACTGACCCGTACGTCAGACCGCGCTCACCGCGCTGACGTCGACGCAGAGCACGCCCGTGTTGCCGTCCTGGTCGGCGACCACGGTGAGCCCGTCGTTGCTCTCCACGACGGTGCCGCCGGCCGCGACCACAGCCGCAATGCGCGCCTCGGCGACCTCGGGGGCGACGTAGACCTCGACGTGGAACAGCTGGCGCCGTCGGTCGTCCCGCTCGGCGTCGCCGAACCACAGGTTCGGCACGCGTCCTCCGCCGTCGCGGATCTCGTCACCGGGCGTGCCGCGGCCCTGATCCTCTGTGTTGCCGGTCAGCAGCGCCGCCCACACGGGAGCGATGGTGGCCGGGTCGGGCGTGTCGAGCCCGAGCTCGGCGACGCTGACGGCAGCCGGAGTTTTGGGGCTCCATGAGCGTGAACAAACCGCCGATAACTGACATTATGTCAGATAGTGCAGGCGGAACCACTCCCCAGCGGGCGCAGCCGGAACATGAGGATCCCGAGGTAGGCGTCCATCACCGCCTGCTTGTGCGGATAGCGCACCCGCGCCTCTGCCGGCATCTGCGGCTCCCGTGTCGCCTCGATCCACAGATCGGCGGCGCTGAACGTGTTCAGCAGGTCGGACATCGTGTACGGCCGTTTCGTCAGCGTCACCCGGTCGTCCCAGTTGCTGTGGCGGTAGTCGAACGACTCCGTGGCGAAGTACTCCTGTCCCAGCGAGGTCCCGTTCTGCTCAGCCCGCTCGATCGCGTAGCGCACGGGCTGCGTGCGGGTCAGCAGGATGAAGCCGTCCTCGCTGAGCATGTCGCGCGCGACCCGCAGCGCCCGGACGCCGTCCGCGGCATAGCCGAAGGACTGCAGGAACAGGATCCGGTCGAACCGCCGACCCGCGAGCCCCGGCACCGCCGCCAGGTCCGAGAGGTCCCCCTCGACGAGCTCGACGCCCGGCGATGCCTCGATGAAGTTCCCGCTGATGTCCACGCCGACTGCCTCACCAGCACCCTCAGCGGCCAGCTGGGCGATCTTGGACCCGTTGCCACAGCCGGCGTCCAGGACGGCGAGCCCGGTGACGTCCCCCAGCAGCTCCCGCTGCGCCGGCCACTCAACGAGCCGGTCCAACAAGTCCTCGCGGGCCCGGGCCTGCTCGAAGCCCGACGCGAGCTGCGGCCAGGGCTGGCTCGCGTCCGACCCTGCCTCGTCCATGGCTCGATGATGCCGGACCCGGCGGAAAGTCGGGTGAGCGACTCGTGGCAGACGGCAATACTCCCCTGCATGGACCCACACCCGGACCTGACCGCTGCGCGCACCACCTGGCTCGAGGACGGGTACGTCGTGCTGCCGGCCTACCTGCCCGCCGATGACCTGGCCGCGGCGCAGCGCGAGCTCGGCGAGATGTTCCCGTCTGCCGACGACTTCCACGACGACGTCGATCCCGGCCGCAACGCGCGGTTCGTCGGTGACGAGTTCGACGGGATTGACGGCTTCCCGTTCGCCAGCCTCGCCCTCAACCGCGTCCCGGTGTCCGACGCCCTGCTGGCGCTGGCGACGACGCTGCTGGGCACGAAGGACGTACGCCTCTACTCCGCCGAGGCCTGGGCGAAGTACGAGGGGGCGGCCGACTACGACCAGGACCTCCACCGCGACTACCTCAACCACACGATCCTCGTGCCGTCCGACGACCCGGCCTTCGGTCAGGTCGAGATGTTCGTCTTCCTCTGCGACGTCACCGCCGAGCTGGGTGCGCCGCGGATGGTGCGTCGCTCCCCTGTCACCGACGCCCTGCCGGCCAGGCCCAACTTCTTCCCGCGCCGCGCGCGCGATGACGACGAGGGCTTCGTCGCGGCCGAGGGCCGACCGGACCTCTTCGAGGCCGAGGTGCCCGCGCCCGGTCCCGCCGGCAC
>JACRAA010000354.1 GCA_016213595.1 Actinomycetota bacterium
GACGCGCTGCTTGAGCATGCCGAACACGGCGTCGGCGACGTCCTCGAAGCCACCCTTGGAGAGTGCCTTGACGATGTCGACCCCGGTCGTCCCGCGCTTCATCATGTCTTCTGCGGACTTCAGGTCCTCCACCACGTTGCGGGCCGGCATGTCTTCCGATCCGCGGGCGTAGGTGGCGGCCTCGACCTCGGCGTCCGTGATCTCGGTGAGCCCGAGGTTCTTGAACACCGCCTGGAGCGCGCGTGCCGCCTTGTTGCGGGCAGCGACGACATCCTCCTCGAGGACCGGGACCAGGCCACCGTCGACCTTGAGGTCGCGCTGGATGATGAGCCAGTCGTCGTAGTCGTCCGCGTCCCAGTTCGAGCCGGCGAACATGTTGTCGTAGTTCGGCGTGGCCGAGTAGCCGGAGCAGATGAAGTCCGTGCCGGGCACGAACTGCATGAGCGAGCGGGCCACGCGTCGCAGGTCGGAGTGGGTGAACGTCTGGTCGTTCGACGACGCACACTCGAGGTCCAGCGCCATGGCGATGAGGTTCTCGGCGAGGATGGCGCGAATGCCGCCCGGGACGGCGGCGGGGACGCCGACGCAGGAGACCGAACCGTTCTGGATGCCCTGAGACCCTGCGGCCTTGGTGATGTAGATGCAGCGTGCCTCCAGGTACAGCATGGACTTGCCTTCGGCGTAGCCCATCTGGACCTCTGAACCGGTGCCGGAGGTGAACCGCATCTTGAGCCCGCGGGACGCGTAGCAGGAGGCGAGGAACGCCTTCGACCACGGGGTGTCGTCGCCGTCCATGAACACGGCCTCGGTGCCGTACACGGAGACTGTCTCCGCGTACGCCGTGAAGCCGCGCATGCCGAGGTTCAGCTCGGTGGCCTCTTCGACCGCGCACTGGGTGAGGATGCCGGGACGACCGACCTGCGCGCCGACCATGATGGCCATTGCGTTGAACGGTGCGTACCGACCGATGCCGACCGTCGTCTCCTCCTCGGCGAAGCCACGCAGGGAGGCCTCGGCCGCATCGGCGGCGATCTGTACCGGGTTGTCCTTGAGGTTCGTCACGTGGCACTGGTTCGCCGGCGTGAGCCGGGCCCGCATCTTGGCGACGGCCATCATCATCTCGAGGACGGTCATCGTGCCGACGACCTCGGTGATCTTGGCGGGCGTCATCGACGTCGTCAGCTTGACCACGTCGGCGCGCGGGACGTTGATGTCCACGAGCTTGCGGGCGAGGTCGAGGGAGTCCATCTTGCAGACGGCCTCGGCGTTCTCCAGCCGGATCCCGTAGTCGGCGATGAAGGTGTCGATCATGTCGAAGTCGGCACGCTTCTTGCCATCGAGCTCGACGACCTTGCCACCCTCGATGCGGATCGACGGCTTCGGGTCGTTCGGGCTGTTCATGGCCATGAGTCCCACCTCAGGCCATTCGGTCACATACCCGTCCTGGTTGACGGGTCGGGCGTCAAGCGCCTCAAAACGCTTTGATCTCACTTTTCCCCGTCTCAGATGTACGGCGTCGTGACGGACCCGGGGTAGGCGCCGATGGCACCCAGCAGGCCGCGGCCCACCTCGCGAGCAGCGATGATCGCCTGGCGCACTGCGCCGGAGTCGCCGCTGAAGAACGAGATGACCTCGTTGGAGTAGCTCGTGCCACTCGCGTGGCTGGCGTAGCCGATGACGTCGATCGTCGACGCCTTGACCGCTGTGTCGGCGAGAACGACGCCGATCGCCGCCGGCGCACCGACAGTGATGCCGAAGGCCTTGCCCAGCGGGGCGTTGAACGCCTTGTTGAGGGCGTACGAGGCACGGGCGGTGTACTGGAACTCGAGGTGTCCAGCGTCGTTCGCGTACACGTCGCCGAACGTGCGGTCGAGCTCGCTCAGCGTGACCTCGACGGCGCGACGGGCGTCGGAGACGTCCTCCGAGCCGAAGATGATCAACGAGCCGTGACCTGCGCCACCCTTGGTGTCGCGCGGCAGCTCGATCGTGACGATCTCGCAGTTGGTCGCCTTCACGGCCTCGTCAGCCGCGAAGATGTGCGGGCCTGCACCCGTACGGGCGCCGACGATGCCGATGGACTTGTACTTGGGGTCGATCTTCATCAGAGCGTGGACCTGAGGGTCGACGTTCGCGATGACGAGACCGATCGTGTCGCCGAGCGCGTTGCAGCCGACGAACTCGGTGGACGCGGGGCGGGTGCCGGACGGCGTGGGGGTGGCTGCCGCCGCCGGGGCGGGGCTGTCCATCTTCTTCATGACGGCCGCCATGATCTGGTTGACCAGCTCTTCAGTTGCCATGGTGGGTCAGGTCCTCACTTCTCTGCTTGCGGGAGGATCTTCTCCACGTCGGTGTGGGGACGCGGGATGACGTGGACGGAGACGAGCTCCCCCACGTTCTGCGCCGCGACGGCGCCGGCATCGGTAGCGGCCTTCACCGCGCCGACATCACCGCGTACCAGGACAGTGACAAGACCGGAGCCAACACGCTGGCTTCCGATCAGCTCGACGTTGGCCGACTTGACCATCGCGTCAGCAGCTTCGACGGCGGCGACGAACCCCTTCGTCTCCACCATTCCCAGGGCTTCTTGCATTCCAGACTCCTCCGTTGGGTCGGTGAGCCGCACAGAGCCGGATTCGGACAGGCGGCGGTTCGGTCTGAGGCTAGGACCGTTCAGCGGCACTAAACGGCGAAGCAGCAGCCACTTTCGGGTCGCTTTCGTCCCTCCCGAACGACCAGAAAGTGCTACTGCGGGGACCAGAAGATGCACCCTGAGCACAGGACGTGCGAAGTGGTTGACACCCTCGCCGCACATGCCGACCATGGGCCTCGGACGGAGACGCCGCGCGCCCGTCCGGGCACCGTGAAAGGTGGAGATGTCCGAGAAGCAGCGCATCATCCAGGAGTTCGTACCCGGCAAGCAGGTCACGCTTGCGCACATCGTGGCGAACCCGGACGCGCGGCTGTACCCGAAGATCGGGCTGCCGCCCGGCCGCGGGTCCATCGGCGTCCTGACGATCACCCCCAGCGAGGCCACCGTGATCGCCGCCGACGTGGCGACCAAGGCGGCCAGCATCGAGCTCGGCTTCGTCGACCGCTTCTCCGGCTCGCTCGTCGTCGTGGGGACCCTCACCGACGTCGAGGCGGCGGTCAAGGCGGTGGTCGCGGTGCTGTGCGGCGAGCTGGGCTTCGCTGCCCCGCCCGTGACCCGGACGTGAAGCGCATCCTGCTCGTCGGCGGTGTCGGCTGCGGCAAGACCACGCTGCTCCAGCGC
>JACRAA010000341.1 GCA_016213595.1 Actinomycetota bacterium
TACGGGGTCGGTGATGGACGGGATGTGGATGCCCACCATGTACGTGTCCCAGTCGAAGGACGCGGAGTCGAACCCCCAGGTGGGCAGGTCGTGGGGGTGCAGCGACCTGTGCAGCGCCAAGGTCCGGTCGTCGACGAAGTGGAGCTCCGACTGGAGGTACTCCGAGTAGAGCGAGAGGTACTTGCGGAGGAACGTCAGCTGGCTGCCGCCCCGGTCGAGCCTCGCCGCGAGGCTGCGCGTGGTCGCGCTGCGGGGGACGAACGTGAGGGCACGCTCGGCCACGCGGTGGAGCACCTCGGTCGCCTGGAGGAGGCGCTGGACCGGTGCGGCACCGGGAAACTCCCACAGCGCGAGCTTCGCCGACTGCTGCCCGTTCCCGTACGGGTGCTCCGAGAAGTAGCGGTGCACGTGCTCGAAGATGCCGCGGAACGTCAGCGGGTTCCGGGCGCCGGACGCCGAGTGGTAGTACTCGGGGGCTCCGACCTCCGGCTCTGTGGCGCAGACGGCGAGGATCGCGTTGACGACCATGTCGCACGGGATGATGTCGATGACGGCGTCCGGGGACGCGGGGAACTCCGGGAGGCTCCCCCGCCCGTAGGCGAGGATGATCGGGTCGGCCATCTTGAAGCCCTCGATCCAGCCCGGGTAGGGGTGGACCAGGCTGGACTCGACGATCGCGGGCCTGACGACGGAGACCTTGATGTCCCTGCCCACGTCGGCGACGACTCGCTCCCCCATGGCCTTCGCGAACGTGTACACGTCCGTCCAGCCGAGCGAGCGGGCACGCTCCGTACCGGCGGCGACCAGCTGCGCGGTGACCCACTCCTTGCGCCGTACCTCGGTGTCCTCGGCGGTGGTCAGGAAGCCCGCCTGACGGTGCAGCCTCTCGGCCTGCTTGCGCAGCTTGGTGAGCTGGGAGGCTGTGCGCGACTGTGCCTCGATGAGGTCCTTCATCGCGAGCGCGGCCCGCATCTCCGCCTCGTAGTCGACGTCGTGGGAGTGGGCCGCCTCGGGGATGGCGCCTCGTCGACGACCTGCCGTGTAGGCGGTGGAGACGTGGACGTAGTGCGGGACCCGCTCCAGCCCGTGGGGTCCGCTCACCGACTCGATGAGCCGGGTGAGGAGGGCCTTCGTCCCGACCACGTTCGTGAGGAACGCCTGGTCGATCGGCGGGTCGAACGAGACGTCGCCCGCGCAGTGGAGCAGGACGTCGATGTCGCGGGGCAGCTCCGGCACGTGAGGGAGGTCGCCCTCGATGACCTGGATCCGCGCGTCGACGAGCTGCTCGGCACCGCCCGCCGCCTCTCGGACGCCCGTGAAGATCTTCTTCTTGACCAGTGACACCACTCGCTCGCGGGCAGTCGTGGAGCCCTTGCGCCGGACGAGGACCCCCACCTTCGTGTCGGGCAGCTCGGTGAGCACCTTCCACAGGATCTGCTCGCCGATGAAGCCCGTGACACCCGTCATCACGATCTTCTTGCCGGCGAGGAGGTCGGCCAGCCTCCCGGTGAGCAGGGGCGGCGGGTCGGTCGGGATGTGGTCCGACCTGAACGCCGCGGCCGGTACTGCCGTCACTGGGCGCTCCCCACGTGGCTGCGCGTCACAGCGAGCGCCTCGGGCAGGGTGAAGCTCCCCACGTACAGCGCCGTGCCGATGATCGCGCCCTCCACGCCCGCGGGTACGAGGTCGGTGAGCGCACGCAGGTCGTCGAGGGACGAGATGCCGCCCGAGGCCACGACCTTCGCGTCGGTACGGCCACAGATCTCCCTGAGCAGCTCGAGGTTGGGGCCCGTCAGCATCCCGTCGCTGGCCACGTCGGTGACGACGAAGCGTGCGCAGCCGGCGTCGCTGAGCCTCGCCAGCGTCTCGTACACGTCACCGCCCTCACGCGTCCAGCCGCGCGCCGCGAGCCTGGTGCCTCGGACGTCGAGGCCGATGGCCACGCGGTCGCCGTACGAGGCGATGACGTCGACGCACCACTCGGGGTTCTCCAGCGCGGCCGTACCGATGTTCACACGACGGCACCCCGTCGCCAGCGCCCGCTCAAGGGTCGCGTCGTCCCGGATGCCGCCGGAGAGCTCGACCTGTACGTTCATCGCGCCGACGATCTCAGCGATGACCTCTGCGTTCGAGCCGCGGCCGAACGCCGCGTCGAGGTCGACGAGATGGATCCACTCCGCCCCCTCGCTCTGCCAGCGTTGCGCCGCCGCAAGGGGCTCGCCGAACACCTTCTCGGACCCGGCCACCCCTTGCACCAGCTGGACGGCCTGGCCGTTCTGCACGTCGACGGCGGGCAACAGTACGAGCGACTCCACGCCGGAACCCTACCCGAGGTGGACGAGGCCGCCCAGCGAAGCGAGCGCCCTGGGCCGGTCGATCTGGGTCAGCACCAGGGACGACGCGGCGCGGACGGGTCGCGGGTGGACCGACTCCCGCGTCGACGTGGATATGGGCAGCTCGGGCGTGTCCATCGACCCCGACTCCCGTGGCGCTGTGGTTATGAGGCGGCGTCTACAGCGTCGCCAGCCAGTTGCGCAGCAGGCGCCCACCCGCCGCACCGGACTTCTCGGGGTGGAACTGCGTGGACCAGACGTTGCCCCACTCCACGGCCGCGACGAAGTCGGCCTCCTCGTGCCTGGTCCACGTGGCCTGCGCGTCGACCGGGAGGTCGGCCTGCGACAAGGCGGCGTACGAGTGGACGAAGTAGAACCTCTCGCCCGTCACGCCCTCGAACATGCGCGTCCCGGGCGGGGTACGCACCTCGTTCCAGCCCATGTGGGGCAGGCGGACCGCGTCGAGCTGTGTCACCAGGCCTGGGTACACCCCGCACCCCTCCACCACCTCGCCGTGCTCGTCACCGCGTGCGAAGAGGACCTGGTGCCCGACGCAGATGCCGAGGACCGGCCGTGCCGCCGCCACCCGGTCGGCGATGATCCGGTCCCCGCCCACCGCGACCAGCCCCGACATGCAGGCGCCGAACGCACCGACTCCCGGCACGACGAGCCCGTCCGCCGAGGACGCCGTCGCCGGGTCGGCGGTGAGGATGACCTCGGCGCCGGCCTCGGCGAGCGCCCGCGTCGCCGAGTGGAGGTTCCCCGAGCCGTAGTCGAGGACCGCCACGCGTGGTGACACCGTCACAGGGCGCCCTTGGTGGAAGGGACGCCTGTCACCCTCGGGTCCGGCTCGACCGCTGCCCGGAGCGCCCGAGCCAGCGCCTTGTACTGCGCCTCGGCGATGTGGTGCGGGTCACGGCCCGCGATGAGCGTGAGGTGGACGCACAGGCCCGCGTTCATCGCGAGGGACTCCACGACGTGGCGCGTCATCGATCCCGCGTACGCGACGCCCGAGCCTGCGATGCGGACGAACTCGTACCCGGCTGGCTCGCCCGAGCACACGACGTACGGACGCCCGGCGACGTCGACGACGCAGGAGGCGAGCGCCTCGTCGAGCGGGACGACAGCGTCGCCGAACCGCCGGATGCCCAACTTGTCGCCCAGCGCCTCGCGGATGGCCTGGCCAAGCGCGATCGCGGTGTCCTCCACGCTGTGGTGACCGTCGATGTGGACGTCGCCGGTCGTCGTGACCGTCATGTCGATGAGCGAGTGGCGGCTCAGGGCGGTGAGCATGTGGTCGTAGAAGCCGACGCCGGTGGAGATCGTCGACGTGCCCGTACCGTCGAGGTCGATCTCGACGGACACGCTCGACTCGCTGGTGGTCCGCTCGACCTTGGCACGGCGGCTGCTCATGACTCCCCCTCCATGCTCATGATTCCCCCTCCATGCTCATGACTCCCCTTCCAGGCGTGGCGCCCCCTCGGCGAGCACCTCCGCGAACGCGGCGTAGAACCGCTCCATCTCCTCCGGCGTGCCCGCGGACACGCGCAGGTAGCCTGCGGGACCCGTCTCCCGGACCAGCACCCCCCGGTCCAGCAGCCGCTGCCACACATCATGCCGGTCGGCGAACCGTCCGAACAGGCAGAAGTTCGCGTCGGACGGCACGACCTCGACACCCATCGACGGCAGCCGTACCAGCGCCTCGTCCCGGACCCGGCGCAGCACGTCGACCTGGCCGAGCATCTCGTCGGCGTTCTGCAGGGCGACCAGGGCCAGCGCCTGCGACTGGGAGGAGAGGTGGTACGGCAGGCGGACGATGCGCATCGCGTCGACCACCGCCGGGTTGGCGGCCAGGTAGCCCAGCCGTCCGCCGGCGAACGCGAACGCCTTGCTCATCGTCCGGCTCACGATCAGGTTCCCGTGCTCGGGGAGCAGGTCCAGGGCCGTCTGCTCGGGGTGGCTCGCGAACTCCTGGTACGCCTCGTCGATGACGACCATGGCGTCGGTTCCGCTCACCACCTCCCGGATCACGTCGTGGGGGGTCGCCGTGCCGGTCGGGTTGTTCGGCGTGGTGATCACGACGACGGTGGGCTCGTGCGCGGCGACGGCGTCGAGGACGAGGCCCGCGTCGAGGGTGAAGTCGTCCCGGCGAGGCACCGTCACGTACGGCGTCAGGGTGTTGCGCGCGTACTCCGGGTACATGGAGTACGTGGGGGTGAAGGACAGGACCTTCCGGCCCGGCCCACCGAACGCGCTCAGCACGTGCACCATGACCTCGTTCGAGCCGTTCGCCGCCCACACCATCTCGGGACGGACACCGTGGCCGAGGTAGGCGGCCAGGCCGCACCGGAGCGCCCACGCTTCGCGGTCGGGGTAGCGGTTCACGCCCCCGGCAGTGGCGATCACGGCGTCGGCCATCTCGCGACGGACCTTCTCGGACGGCGGGAAGGGGTTCTCGTTGACGTTGAGGCGGACCGGGACGTCGAGCTGCGGCGCGCCGTACGGGGTCTCGCCGACCAGCTCCGGGCGCAGCGGAAGCTCCTCGAGCGTGACGTCGGCCCTCATCGCGGCCTCCTGACGGACACGGCGTTCGCGTGCGCGGGCAGGTTCTCGGCGAGCGCGAACCGCTCGACGCCGTCGGCGAGGGCGAGCAGGGCGGCCTCGTCGTAGGCGATGACGTGGACGCTCCGGCGGAAGCTCGCGACGGTGAGGCCCGAGGAGTGGCGAGCGGCGGCGGCGGTCGGCAGGACGTGCGTCGAGCCGGCGGAGTAGTCGCCGAGCGAGACCGGCGCGTACGGCCCGACGAAGATCGCCCCGGCGTTGCGGACGCGGGCCGCGACACCGGCGGCGTCGGCTGTCTGGATCTCGAGGTGCTCCGCGGCGTAGGCGTCGACGACGTCGATGCCCTGGTCGAGGTCGCGGACGAGCACGATGCCCGACTGCTCGCCGGTGAGCGCGGTCCGGACGCGTACGGCGTGCAGCGTCGCGGCCGCCATCGGCTCGAGCGCCGCGTCGACGTTATCCGCGAGCGTCACCGAGTCGGTGACGAGTACGGATCCCGCCATGGGGTCGTGCTCCGCCTGGCTCAGCAGGTCGTCA
>JACRAA010000359.1 GCA_016213595.1 Actinomycetota bacterium
CGTCGTCTTCTACGCGTTGACGATCTGGCTCGCAGGCTAGCGACGAGGCGTCCGTGTCGACGACGAGCCGTACATGTCGGTGAGGGGTGGCGCGGGCCGCCTGCTCGCCGCGGCCGTGGCGGCCGCGCTCGTGGCCGGATGCGTACAGCCGCCGCCGCGAGACGTACGGCTCACGTGGCTCGACGCCACACCGGCGGGGGTCGTGCCGATCGCGCTCACCACCTCTGCCGCAGGGGTCCTCGTCGGAGGCACCGACGCGTCCGACAGCGGACCGGCCCTGGTGTCGCCAGCCGGAGAGCAGGTGCCCCTCGTACCGTCGGAGCCGTACGCGGCAAGCGCCCGCATCGTGGCGGCGACAGCCGGGGACGGACACCTCTACCTCATCGGCGGACGGGCAGGCGGCGCCCACGAGAACACTCGGTGGACGGTGTGGGACGGACCTCTGTCAGGACCCGTGACGAGCCGCCCCCAGGAGTTCTTCACGTTCGGCGGCCACGACGCAGGCCCGCTTCTCGGCACCGTGGTCGTCGACGGCCGGCCCGTCATCGTCGGGAGCCGCGGCGGGGACGCGGGGCCGGACATCGCGCTGTACACCGCGCTGGACACGGCGGACGGCAGCGTGTGGCGGCAGCTCGACACGCCTCCCGCCCTGCACTCGTCGAACGGGGTCGTGCTCGGGTTCACCGCCACGGCTGCCGCCGGCTCGATCATCGTGGTGGTCGGCGACAGCGTGCGCGCGGACGCGACCGGAACGGTACAGACGCCCGCGCTCTTCTACGGGCCCCTCGGCGGGCCCTGGCGACGGCTCGACCTCCCGGTCCCGACCTCGGGTCCCGGCCTCCGGCATGCCACGTCGGTGGCGTGCGGATCCCCAGCGACACCCGCGTCGGAAGGCGCGGCTGCCGGCTCCCCGTCGAGGGCTGCCACGACGTGCTGGGTCGCGGGCTGGGCCGGCCATCCTGTGGTCTGGCAGGTGTCGCTCCCGGACGGCGTCCTGGTGAGCACGGCCCTGCTTCCCGGCGAGCCGCCGGCCACTGGCGACCCCGTCGCCCTGGCCGCCCTCGTCGGGGGTCGGCCCGTCATCGCCACGAACGCGCTGACACCGTCGCTCGTGGTGCTCTGCGGCTCGTCCTGGACCACCCTGAGCGCTCCGGGAGAGGCAGTAGCGGTCGCAGGGGCGGGGGGCGACGGGTACCTCGTGGCGCACGACCGCCTCTGGCGCGCCTCCCTGCCTACCTGCTGAGCAACGCTGGGACCCTGAGCAACGCCCGCACGCGTCAGCAGGCTCGCACCCGCCGAGCACGGCTCGCACCCGCTGGCCACGGCTCGCACCTGCTGACCAACGCTCGCACGACCTGAGGAACGCTCGGTCAGGCCGTTCCGGAACGGCCACTAGGATGGCTGCGATCCGAGGCCGCCAGAGCGGCCGAATCTCCAGCGACAGGGAGCCCCTACACCGCCATGGCCGAATTCGTCTTCACCATGCACAACGTGCGCAAGACGCTCGGGGAGAAGCTCATCCTCGACAACGTGACCATGTCGTTCTTCCCGGACGCGAAGATCGGCGTCGTCGGTCCTAACGGGGCCGGCAAGTCGACGCTGCTCAAGATCATGGCCGGGCTCGAGAAGGCGAACAACGGCGACGTGATGCTGGCGAAGGACGCCACGGTCGGGATCCTCATGCAGGAGCCGCCGCTCACCGAGGACAAGACGGTCCTCGAGAACGTGCAGGAGGCGGTCGCTGAGACCAGGGCCCTGGTCGACCGGTACAACCAGATCAGCGTGGAGCTCGGGGAGCCGGACGCGGACTACGACGCGCTGCTCGCCGAGATGGGCGACCTGTCCACCGAGCTCGACCACCGCGAGGCCTGGGAGCTGGACTCGAAGCTCGAGCAGGCGATGGACGCCCTGCGCTGCCCTGACCCCGACATGCCCGTCAACGTCCTCTCCGGCGGTGAGCGGCGCCGCGTCGCGCTGTGCAAGCTGCTGCTCCAGGAGCCTGACCTGCTGCTCCTCGACGAGCCGACCAACCACCTCGACGCGGAGAGCGTGGCCTGGTTGGAGGCCCACCTCAAGTCGTACCCGGGCGCAGTCCTCGCGGTGACCCACGACCGGTACTTCCTGGACAACGTGGCCGGCTGGATCTGCGAGATCGACCGCGGCCAGCTCCACCCGTACGAGGGCAACTACTCCACGTACCTCGAGACCAAGCGCGCCCGCCTCGCCATTGAGGGCAAGAAGGACGCCAAGCGGGCCAAGATCCTCGAGCGCGAGCTCGAGTGGGTCCGCCAGAACCCCAAGGCCCGTCAGGCGAAGAGCAAGTCCCGGCTCTCGCGGTACGAGGAGCTGGCCGCCGAGGCCGAGCGGAACCGTCCGATGGACCTCGCCGAGATCAACATCCCTGCCGGTCCCCGGCTCGGCTCCGAGGTGCTCGAGGCGACCAAGCTCACGAAGGGCTTCGGGGACCGCGTCCTCATCGACGGCCTGTCGTTCACGCTGCCGCGAGCCGGCATCGTGGGCATCATCGGCCCCAACGGTGTCGGCAAGACGACGCTGTTCAAGATGGTCGTGGGCGAGGAGGAGCCGGACGACGGCTCGCTCAAGGTCGGTCAGACGGTGAAGTTCAGCTACGTCGACCAGGGCCGCAGCGGGCTCGAGCCGAACAAGAACGTGTGGGAGGTCGTCTCGGACGGCTTGGACCACATCAAGGTGGCCAACTTCGAGATGCCGTCCCGGGCGTACGTCGCCTCGTTCGGCTTCAAGGGCCCCGACCAGCAGAAGCTCGCCGGCGTGCTGTCCGGTGGTGAACGGAACCGGCTGAACCTGGCGCTCACGCTCAAGCAGGGCGGCAACGTCGTCCTGCTCGACGAGCCCACCAACGACCTCGACGTCGAGACCCTCCAGTCCCTCGAGGACGCGCTCCTCGAGTTCCCGGGCTGTGCCGTCGTCATCTCCCACGACCGCTGGTTCCTCGACAGGGTCGCGACGCACATCCTCGCGTGGGAGGGTGACCATGAGGAGGCGGCGAGCTGGTTCTGGTACGAGGGCAACTACGGCGACTACGAGGAGAACAAGGTCTCCCGAATGGGCGCCGAGGCCGCTCGTCCGCACCGCGCGACGCACCGCAAGCTGACACGCTGAGGAGGCGGCCATGGGCTGGTGGAGTGATCTGGTGGCGCGCGTCGGCGGCGGCGGCGGCGACGAGACGCCGGTGGCCGAACGGCCGCTGAACATGGACGTCCGCGGTCCCGAGCTCACGGAGCTGCGCGAGACGCTGGAAGCGCTCGTGGACGCGATGCAGGCGAACACGGCACGCATGGACAACCCGGGCTGGCGCGGCCGCGTCCGCGACTACTCGTACGCCCTCGGCGGTCTCCGCGACCTGCAGCGCACACCGACAAGGGACGGGCTGTACGAGGTGCTCGGGTCGGTGCGACCGCTGTACCGGGGGCCTGTGCCCGAGGGGTACGAGGAGCTCGCCCCCCTGAACGAGCGGCTGCTCGCCGCGCTCGCGCCGCTGCGCGAGCCCGCCCCTGGCGAGTGACGCAGACGGGCGCCGATCCCGAAGGGAGACGGCGACGGCCTCGTCGGCTCCGGCTCAGCCCCTGTGGAGCAGCTCGGCGAGCGTGATGCCGCTGAGCTCGGTGAGGTCTGAGACCTGCTTGCGGCAGCTGAACCCGTCGGCGAGGACCACGGCATACGGTCCTGCCTCACGCAGCGCCGGCAGCAGCTCGTTCTCCCCGACGGCCAGCGACAGCTCGTAGTGCCCCTGCTCGACGCCGAAG
>JACRAA010000355.1 GCA_016213595.1 Actinomycetota bacterium
CGAGGCGCTCGACGACGTCGAGGTGCACGCCGATCCGCTGGGCGCCCTCGACGAGGCCGTCACCCGGGCCGCCGAGGCCGTGGCCGGACGCGACGCCCAGGCGGGCGGCACGACCCTCACCGCGCTGTTGCTCTCGGGCGACCGCGCCCTCGTCGCCCACGTCGGGGACTCGCGTGCGTACGTCGTCCGCGACGGTGGCCTCGAGCGGCTGACCCGCGACCACACGGTCGTCCAGTCCCTCATCGACGAGGGCAGGCTCACCGATGACGAGGCGCGCGCCGACGAGAACCGCGCGCTGCTCAACCGGGCGCTCGCGCCGGGCTCACCGGCGGCGCCGGACCTGTCGGTGCGGCAGGTGCTGCCGGGCGACCGGTTCGTCCTGACCACCGACGGGGTGCACAGCGTCCTCGAGCCGCGGGACCTCGCCGAGGTGCTCGTGACTCCCGGCACGCCCGACGACGTGGCTCGCGCGGTCGAGGAAGCGGTCCTGGCGGCCGGCGCGCCCGACAACTACGGCGTGGTGGTCGTGGACGTGTGACGCAGACGCGAAATCGCTCGAGGCCCTGACCTGACGGTCAGGGCCTCGAGCTCCTGGGGTGAGTAACGGGACTTGAACCCGCGACATCCGCCACCACAAGGCGGCGCTCTACCAGCTGAGCTATACCCACCATGTCTGCTCGCCCGTCACGGTTGCCCGGTCGGCGAGGACGACGTGAAGTGTAGGGCAATCAGGCGCCGGAGCTGGAATCCGGTCCGCCGTCGGCATGGAGTCCGGTCAGCTGCCCGCCGTGGCGCGCCGCGATCTCCTTGGCCTGGGCGCTGTCCGGGCCGGGATGGGGCACGAAGACGGCCTCGCGGTAGTAGCGCAGCTCCTCGATGCTCTCCTGGATGTCGGCCAGGGCGCGGTGGTTGCCGCGCTTGGTCGGCGCGGCGAAGTAGGCGCGGGGGTACCACCGGCGCGACAGCTCCTTGATCGAGGAGACGTCGACGATCCGGTAGTGGAGGAAGGACTCGAGCGCCTGCATGTCGCGGGCGAGGAACGCCCGGTCGGTGGCGACCGTGTTGCCCGCGAGCGGGGGTCGGCTGCCGTCGGGGCAGTGCTCCTTGATGTAGGCCAGCACCTGCTCCTCGGCGTCCGCGAGCGTCGTGCCCGCGTCGAGCTCGTCGAGCAGGCCGGACTTCTCGTGCATGCTGCGCACGAAGTCGATCATCTGGTCGAGGGCCTCCGGCGACGGCTTGATGATCACGTCGATGCCCTCACCGAGGACGTTCAGCTCGAAGTCCGTGACGAGCGCGGCGACCTCGATCAGCGCGTCCGCGCCGAGGTCGAGGCCGGTCATCTCGCAGTCGATCCACACCAGTCTGTCGCTCACGACCGGCAACCCTACTGCTCCCTCCCGGACGCTCTCAGGGACGACTCAGGCTCACCTCCTAACCTTCGGGGTGTGAACGGAGGTGTGAGCGAGGGCGTGAAGGACTGGTTCGGCCTCCTCGCGCGCCTGGTGACCGGTGGCGTGTGGATCGTGGCCGGGTCCCTCGACCTGCCGCGTCCCGCCGACACTGATCCCGAAGACGACCCCGAAACCGAAGGAAGCCTCGATGGCGCAGAAGTAGACCTCGCACGGGACCGCGGAGGAGAAGGCGGCGACCGCGGCGAAGCGGGACGCCCGGCGGGCCCGGACCGAGCGCGCCCGCGAGCAGGCCGAGGAGCGCCGCAAGGCCGCCAAGCGCAAGGAGCAGCTGACCCGCTTCGGGCTGGTCGCCGGTGTGCTGGTGCTGATCGTGGGCGGCTACTTCCTGATCACCAACCTGGGGTCCGACAAGCCCGAGACGCCACCCGAGGGCGCGACTGCGTCGTTCGGCCTGCGCATCGGCGAGGACAACGCGCCCAAGGAGGTCGTCGTCTACGAGGACTTCCTCTGTCCCTTCTGCGGGCAGCTGGAGGCCACGGTCGGCGAGCGGCTCGACGCCGCCGTCGAGGCGGGCGAGGTGAGGGTCGAGTACCGGCCGCTGCCGTTCCTCGAGCGCATCGATGACTACTCGCCGCGCTCTGCCAACGCATTCGCCGTGGTGCTCGATGCGTCGGGACCGGAGGTCGCCAAGACCTTCCACGACCTGCTCTTCGACAACCAGCCGTCGGAGGAGGGCCCGTTCCCCAGCGACGACGACCTCGTCGACCTGGCGGTCGAGGCGGGTGCGACCGAGGCCGACGTCCGGTCCGGGATCGAGGACATGGCCTTCGAGGGCTGGGTCGACGCGGCCGGCGAGGCGGCGTCCGAGGCCGGGATCGACTCCACGCCGTCAGTCTTCGTCGACGGGGAGAAGATCGAGGGCGAGGGGCTGACCATCGACGACATCGCGGAAGCCATCGTCGGGCCGGCCGCCTGACACACTGCGCGTCGTGGATCTCCAGCCCTTCATCGCCGGCCTGCCCACGGCCGAGCTGCACGTGCACCACGTCGGGTCGGCGTCGCCGCGGATCGTCTCCGAGCTCGCGGCGCGCCACCCCGATGCCGGGGTGCTGAGCGACCTCGACGACCTCAGGCAGTTCTTCACGTTCCGCGACTTCGCCCACTTCATCGACGTCTACCTCGCGGTCGTCGACCTGGTGCGCACGCCCGAGGACCTCCGGCTGCTGACCTACGAGGTGGCGCGCGAGATGGCCGAGGGCCAGAACCTCCGCTACGCCGAGCTCACCTGCACGCCGTACACCTCGGTGGTGCGCGGGATCGCGATCGAGGCCTACACCGACGCGATCGAGGACGCCCGGATCGCGGCGGAGCGCGACTTCGGCCTGGTGCTGCGCTGGATCTACGACATCCCGGGCGAGTCCGGGGTCCCCGCCGCCGACGCGACCCTGGGGTACGCCCTGCGGCACCGGACCGACGCCCTGGTGGGCTTCGGCCTGGGCGGGCCCGAGATCGGCGTGCCCCGGGCGCAGTTCGCCGAGCACTTCGACCGGGCGCGCTCTGCCGGGCTCCACTCGGTGCCGCACGCCGGCGAGACCACCGGCCCGGAGACGATCTGGGAGTCCGTGCGCCTGCTGGGTGCGGAGCGGATCGGGCACGGTGTCTCCGCAGCTCAGGACCCCGAGCTGATGGCGCACCTCGCCGAGACCGGGATCGTCCTCGAGGTCTGCCCGACTTCCAACGTCGCGACCCGTGCCGTGGACCGGATCGAGGACCACCCGCTGCGGACCTTCGTCGATGCGGGTGTCACGGTGACCATCAACTCCGACGACCCGCCGATGTTCTCGACGTCCCTCAACCACGACTACGAGGTCGCGGCCGGGCTGCTCGACCTCGACGAGTCCGGCGTCGCCGACCTGGCCCGCGCCGCGGTCAGCGCGTCGTTCGCCCCGGACGACGTGAAGGCCCGGGTCGGGGCCGAGATCGACGCCTGGTCGGCTGCTGCACGGCGTGTCCCGGAAGACACGCCGGAGGCCTGAGAAATTCATTCGACGGAGGGCTTGTGGCGCCCGTCACGTGCGGGATAGAACTGAGGTGTTGGAAGGACTTCGGTCCGGAAGACACCGAAACCCCGGCAACTCATACTTGCCGGGGTTTCACCTATTTCAGGGTGTCGGTGCGTGTGGGCGTCCGGACAACGTTGGTCGGGTCGAGCGCGCTCAGCAGGACCAGCAGCGAGGCCAGTCCTCCCAGCACACCGACCACGGTCAGCAGTCCGACGCTCAGGTCGTTGGACATGGGGAACCTGGCTTCTCGCGGGGATGCAACGCGGCCCCCGTACCCGTCGACGCGCCAGCCATGTGCGCGCCGGGTGTGGCGGCCCTCACGGCGGCAGGCTCCGAAATTGATTCGGCCCCGCAACCTCATACGTGGCGGGGCCTGACCACATCCTGAGGGCTTGCTGCGTGTGGTGCGGGGAGGTGGCCCCGCGTGTCGCGGAGCCGATGGCACCCCCGGCAGGATTCGAACCTGCAACCAACGGAGTAGAAATCCGTCGCGCTATCCGTTGCGCCACGGGGGCCGGCGACAGCCAGTATCCCAGCGGGCAGGCGCCCGTGACGATCCGGCCGCTGCGACGGCCGGATCGACACGCGTCGTGATGAGCTCAGGCGGTGGCCGTGACGGGCTCCTGTGTCCGCGGCGTGGTCTCGGTCGTCGCGTCCTCGCGCCACGCCGTGCGCCCGCGCGGGGCGTCGTACGTCGGGAGGTCGAGGATGCCCTCGCGCTTGGCCACGATCGTCGGGACCAGCGCCTGGCCGGCGACGTTGACCGCGGTGCGACCCATGTCGAGGATCGGGTCGATCGCGAGCAGCAGGCCGACGCCCTCGAGGGGAAGGCCCAGCGTCGAGAGGGTCAGCGTCAGCATCACCGTCGCGCCGGTGACGCCCGCGGTGGCGGCCGAGCCGATGACCGACACGAAGGCGATCAGGACGTAGTCGGTGATCGACAGGTCCACCCCGAAGAACTGCGCGACGAAGATCGCTGAGATCGCCGGGTAGATCGAGGCGCAGCCGTCCATCTTGGTGGTCGCGCCGAGCGGCACGGCGAACGACGCGTACGCCCGGGGAACGCCGAGGTTGCGCTCGGTGACGCTCTGGGTCACCGGCATCGTGCCCACCGAGGACCGGGACACGAAGGCCAGCGTGATGGCGGGCCACGCTCCGGTGAAGAACTGCCTGACCGAGAGCCCGTTGAGGCGGAGCAGGGCCGGGTAGACCCCGAGCAGCACGAGCAGCAGGCCGGCGTAGATCGAGAGCGTGAAGGTGCCCAGCGAGCCCAGTGCGTCCCAGCCGTAGCTGGCCACC
>JACRAA010000356.1 GCA_016213595.1 Actinomycetota bacterium
AAAGCCCCCGGTGGCCCCGCTCTTTTGTACGCAGACTCAGCGGCCACCAGGTCGCCTCACGACGTGTCGTGCCTACTAGGTCATCAACCAACCGACACGCGAAGCAGACCTATGTCCGAGTCGCACCGTGGGCAGCCACAAGGCGCCGCAGGCGGTTCAGCCTGATCGTGTGAGGACCACTCATCCTGTCGCCACCGAGGCTTACGGCATGGCCACAGGTAGTGGCAGCAAACAAGGAAGGTTCATTCACATGCTTAGTCAAGTAACTCGACACGGGTCCGCCTACGCGGTCCGGGGCGTGGCCGCAATCATCTTCGGGCTCGTAGCGCTGGTCTGGCCTGGTCCGACACTCACGGTACTGGTGTACATGTTCGGCGCGTTCGTTTTCGTCGACGGGATCACAACGCTCGCAGCACTCGCCAAGGGCGGGGTCCTGGCCCGGCGCCACGCCTGGGCCACCGGTCTGAGCGGTGTGCTCGGCATCGTCTTCGCAGGGGTCACGTTCTTCTGGCCCAGCATCAGCGCGATGACCCTGCTCTACATGGTCGCGTTCTGGTCGATCTCGACCGGTGTGCTCCAGATCATCTCCGCGATCGAACTGAGGCGCGCCATCCCTGGCGAGGGCTGGATGATCGCGGGCGGGGTGCTGTCGATCGTGTTCGGCACGTTGCTGATCATGTTCCCGGGGACGGGCCTCGTCTCGCTCGTGTGGTTGGTCGGGATGTACGCGATCATGTTCGGCAGCTCGAGCCTGGCCATGGCGTATCGACTCCACCGCGTCCACCGCGACATCGAAAGAGTCGTCACCCCCAACCAAACTGCCGGCGTGGCGTAAAGGCCCGCGCCGACCTCGGCACGGGAACGCACGTCTGGACCCCTATGGGCCGCGCCCTCGGACGACCGGCGAGCAGTCGCCGGTCGTCCGCTGGCCAGACCCGTTCGAATCGCCGACCCCCAGACCCTACCCAGGCGCGTCCTCGCGGGGCGTCGGCTCATCAACGTCATCATCTGAAGGGACCACGTAGGCCATGACCGGCACCTCACCGCACCACCCAGTCGTCAACCGCCTCGACGCGGAACGGGCCAAGCACCTCGAGCTCCGACTGGCGGACCACATCACCGCGTTCGTCGGATCGATGCCGTTCGTGTACATCCACGTGGTCCTCTTCGGGGCCTGGATGCTCCTGTTCGAACGAAGCCCTTGGCCGACGCTGACCCTCGCCGTCTCCCTCGAGGCGATCTTCCTCTCCTGCTTCGTCATGATCGGTCAGAACCACCAGGCGGCCTTCCAGCAGGCAAAAGCCGACCACGAGTACCTCACGGGCGAGCAGGAGCTGAAGCTCAACACCGAGCTGACCCGTGCGATCCACGAGCTCACCTCCGAAGTCCATGAGCGCATCGTCGGCAACACGCCGAACCCACTTGAGGGCGGCGCGCCCGTCCATGAGCCGGCGAGTTCCATCCGATGAGCCAGAGGGAGGACAGCGCGCCAGTACCAGCCTGGCCGGACGGGTCAGCAACATCGCGATCGTGTCCCCTGCCCACGGGGACCGGGGATCAGGTTCTGGCGTACAGCCAGGCTGAAGGAGGTGAAGGCCCAAGGATGCGAACCCGGCTGGCGCTACTGATGAGCGCGGCGGTGGGCGGGGCCATCCTCGCAGTCCTCATCAGGTGGAGCGCCACCGTGTACGAGGCCGTCGCGAACGGCGACGGTGTGAGCGCCCTCGATCGTCCAACCCTGGAGCTCGCGGTCTCCGTACGCACTCCCGCCGGTGAACGCTGGGTGACCGCCTTGACCAATCTCGGCAGCGCCATTCCCATGACCTTCAGCACACTGGTCGTCATGGCCGCCATGTACGTGCGCTGGCGGCGGCGCTCCATCCCACTGATGATGGTGATTTCCGCGACTGGCTCGCTGATCTTCACCGGCGTCGGCAAGACCGCGGTCGGCCGGGCCCGCCCGCCGCTGGAACTGGCCGTGCCGCCCTACGAGTACGCCCCCTCCTTCCCCTCCGGACACACCCTGAACAGCACGGTGATCGCCTTGATGGCCGCCTACCTTGCCTGGTGGCTGTCCAAGAACCTGTGGGTCCGCGTTATCGCCCCGGTCCTCGGGGCCGCGTGGGCAGCCGCCGTGGGACTGAGCCGTGTGTACCTGGGCCACCACTGGCTCACCGACGTGATCTTCGCCTGGGTGATCGGCCTCGCCTGGCTGACCCTGCTGATCACCGTCCACCGCATCCTGCTCATGCTCAACAGTCGCGACCGGCGCGTCGACGAGCGTGGCGGAGAAGCGGAGGAGCCGGCGCACAGATCGAACCTCACCTACTCATACAGCAGTCCCCCACGTTCAGGGGTTGACGTCAGCACCGTAACCGCTCCGAAGAGGGAGGCTCGGTTGTGACGGCCCAAGCGATAGCGACTTCAATCGTGGGCGCCCTGTATGGGGTGGCCTTGCTGTCGATCATCTTCGTGCTCGTCACCGATGACCGGGAACCAACCATTGTCATGTCCTGGCTGTTCGTCCTCGGAATAGCTCCGACTTTCGGCTTCGTGGCATACCTGCTCCTCGGGCGCAACTTCCGGCGCGAAACACGGGCTGGGAGTCCCGGCGTGCAGCTGATGCGGAGCGCCCTGGAGGCGCTCCAGCCAGTTCAAGAGGCCGCGGGACCTGTGCTCACTGCGATGCTGGAGTCGCGGAGCGATGGGCCCGCAACACGTGTCGCAAGGGTGGCCCAGCGTGAGGCGAATGCCTCGGTCCTGGGCGCCGACACCCTCGAGATCTTCTACTCCGGCAAGCAGAAGTTCCCGCGCTTGCTCGCCGACCTTGCGGAGGCCCAGCACACGATCACCCTCATGTATCTGATCTGGGAGCGCGACGAGCTCACCGCGAAAGTCACCGAGATTCTGCTCGGGCGGATCGCCGCGGGCGTCGAAGTCGTCATCCTGTACGACTGGTTCACGTCGATCAGGTATGGCAAGTCCGAGCTACGGCGCCTGCAGAAGGCAGGCGCGCTCGTACAGCCGTGCTACAGGCGACTGCTGGGCATCAACTACCGCAACCACATGAAGGTCGCGACCATCGACGGGCGGGTCGCCTACACCGGCGGCATGAACATGGGACAGGAGTACGCCGACGGAGGCACGAGGTTCGCGTCGTGGCGCGACACGCACCTCCGCCTGACGGGCCCGGCCGTGGCGCCACTCCAGGCGCTGACAGCCGGTGTGTGGTTGCTGAACCACAGGACCGAGGACCTCACGGAAGCACGGTTCATGCCAGCAACCCCGATAGCTGAGCCCGGGGCGATTCCCGTGCAGATAGTGCACTCCAGTGTGTGGACGCTCGCGCCCGTCAACCGGGACGTCTTCATCACTGCACTTGGCGCAGCGACGCAGTCGCTGTGGATCCAGTCCCCCTACTTCATCCCCGACGAACCGCTGCTCGCTGCCATGACCACGGCGGCGTCCTCGGGGCTCGACATCCGCTTCATGATGGCCGGGGTGTACGACAAGGCCGTGCCGTGGTGGGTCGCGCACACCTACTACCGACCTCTCCTCGAGGCAGGCGCGAGAGTGTTTCAGTACGAAGCCGGATTCCTGCACTCGAAAACAGTCACTTTGGACGAGGACCTCACGATCATCGGCACCTGCAACTGGGACATTCGGAGCCTCATTCTGCACGACGAGGTGTCGACAGTGATCCACGACACCGAGGTCACCCAACAGCACCGGGCGCAGTATCTGCGTGACCAGGACAGCTGCCGCGAGGTCACGCTCCGGGACGTCGACGGCGTCGGACCTCTCGCGACGATCCGCAACCAAGCGCTCAGGCTCACCTCACGACTGCTCTAGGGCTGCCCCGGACGGATGGCAGGGGGTCTGGTCACACGGCCTCCCCGGCGTCCCCTGTGCAGCATCTCCACACGCGATGGCCGTCGTGGGGAACATGTGGGGAATGAATGGCGACGTGGGGCCACTTACGCCCACAGGGGTCCACAACTGCCAAGGACGAAAGTCCTTGTCAGAAGGGATTTGCCGTAGCCAGCAAGCCGTACATCACTGTGCGCGAGAGAGGAGTTGAACCTCCACGCCCTTGCGGGCACTGGCACCTGAAGCCAGCGCGTCTGCCATTCCGCCACTCGCGCATGCTGCCGGTCTCCCGGCAGCCAGAAGAGGTTACCACAGGGGATGCGGCGCCAGCTCCCGCGGCGGAGGCGACCCACTCACCCCCGTACAGCCTCCTCAGCGAGCGAGCCAGGAGACCCTCGCGCATCCCCGTCGGCGCGGACCCTTCGAGGCTAGAATCCGCTCCATCGTCTTCACCTGGGCTCGATGATCGAGGTCGGTATGGTCGCTGAGAGCGTACGGCGAGCAGTCGTTGTGCCCCCCGCCCGCCAGCCGGCCACGGCCCGCGACGACCGTACGTCCCTCGACACTCTCACCGAGCTGGCCAACGACCTCGCCGGCGAGTTCCGGCTGCGCCCCCTGCTCGCCCGCATCCTCGCAAGCGCCGTCGAGCTGCTCGACTGCCGGAGCGGGTCGATCTGCCTCATCGACCAGGCCGCGCACACGTACCGCAAGGAGATCGACCTCGACGAGGGCTGCCAGACAGGTGTGGTGTTCTCGCTCGACGAGGGCATGACCGGCTGCGTCGCCCGCGAGGGACGGCCGGTGATCTTCGACCGGTACGCGGACGTGCCGTACGGCCACATCGACACGGGCGAGAGCCGGTACCAGCGGGCCGTCATCGGGGTCCCCATCCGGCTGCGCACCGACCTCATCGGCGCCGTCATCGTCTTCGCCTCCACCACCCATCCGCTCTTCGACCGCGAGGACGCCCAGCTGCTCCAGCGCTTCGCCACCCACGCCGCCATCGCGATCGCGAACTCCCGGCTTCATGCCGAGGCGGCCGAACGGGGGCAGCGCGCTGCCGTCTCGGCCGAGCGCGAACGCTCCATGCAGGAGATCCACGACACCATCGGCCGCGGTCTGGTCTCGGTGATGCTGACGCTCCGCGAGGCCGAGCACATCGCCGCCTCGGGCGGCGACGTCACCGCGGCGCTGCTGCGCGCCCAGCGGGCGGTCCAGTCCACCCTGGACGAGGGGCGACAGGCTGCCCTCGGCCTCGGGCCCACCAAGCTCGACGGTCGTCCGCTCGACGAGGTCATCGAGCTGGAGCTGGCCTGGGTCCGCGCCACGTCGTCCGTGACGACGGGCCTGCGGGTGTTCGGCGACCGGCGCGAGATCGACCACGAGGTACGCGTCCAGCTCATCCGCATCGTCCAGGAGTCGCTGACCAACGTCGCCCAGCACGCCGCAGCCACCTCCGTACGTGTCGGCCTGGTCTACGGCTCCGAGGGCGTCTCGGTCATCGTCGAGGACGACGGTCGCGGCTTCGACCTGTCGGCGCCCGAGGCCCGGCTCAACGGCGGTGTCGGCCTCGTCGGCCTGGTCCGGCGTGCCGCGCAGGTCGGCGGCCGTGTCCAGATCGACTCCACTCCCGGCTGGGGGACGCGGATCCGCGCGGACCTCCCGTACGTGCAGCAGCTCGACCACCTCGCCGACCGGGCGCGGCTCCGGGTGGTCGTCGCCCATGACCAGCCGGCGATGCGGGCAGGGCTGGTGCGCCTGCTCGACGCGAGCGAGCCCGGTGTCCAGGTCGTCGCCGAGACCGCCGACGTCACCGCGGCGGTCGACGCCGTGGCGATGCTTCGGCCGGATG
>JACRAA010000358.1 GCA_016213595.1 Actinomycetota bacterium
CCCCACCGGCTGCCACTATCGCCTCTCGCCAGCCCGCTGTCCGTTGGTCAGCCGTCTCTACATGTTCGGGCCCGCTGACGCAGGCGATGTCGTGGAACCCTGCCTGCTGCAGCAGCTCCACGCTTCGCCGCGCACCCCCGACGTTGTCGACGACGACCGAGTCGAGGTCGTACCCCGGTGCCGTCCGGTCCACGCACACGACCGGCAGCCCTCGGTCGATCACCTCGTCAAGGTTGATGGCATCACTCGCCGGCGCGACGATCAGCCCGGCGACTGACTCGCTGACCATCACCTTGAGATAGTCGGCCTCCCTGTCCGGCCGACCATCCGTGTCGCAGAGCATGACGGTGTAGCCGGCGGCGTGAGCCCGTTCTGCCACGGCCTTCGTCATCGACGTGAAGAACGGGTTCTCCAGGTCCGGGATCATCATGGCGATGATCTCCGACGTCCTGCGGCGCAATGTGCGCGCGGTCCGGTTCGGGACGTACTGCAGTGCTGCCGCCGCCGCCAGCACTGACTTCTTCATCGAGTCGTTGACCTCGACGCCGTTGAGGACGCGCGACACGGTCGCGGGTGAGACCCCGGCTCGGTGAGCAACGTCATAGATCGTGGCCACTGTCAGCCGGGCTCTCGGCCGGCGACGCGCAGCTCTCGGACCTCGATGCTGCGCCGGTCCCCGGTGTAGCTCACCAGCAGCCGGTCCGACTCCCCCACGACTGCTGGGTACGAGTACTCGCCCTCGCCCGTCTCCAGGTCCAGCAGCCTCGTCCAGGATCCTGCGTCGTCACCCGACCACGACACTGTCAGGGGTGTCCGCGGTCCCCAGTTCACGCCCACCGGGTTCCCCACGAGGAACAGCCCGTACGTCGGAAGGTCCACGACGTCGATGCCGCTGTTGTTGTTGGGCAGGGAGGTCCGAGCCGCAGGAGCCCAGCTCTCCCCGTCGTCACTGGAGCTGGAGCTGAACACCCATCCTTCGGAGCTGCGCAACAGCATCCGGACATGTCCCTGCGGGTCCAGCCAGAGAGTGGGCTGGATGACGCCACGCCCCGCGAAGGACTGGTCGCTGACAGGGATGCCGGAGCGCCTGCCCGGCGGTGACTCGCCCACGGTGAGCTCGGCTCGGATCTCTGGACCTCGGCGCCAGGTTGCGCCCCCGTCGTCGGAGATGTCGACGAAGGCGCGCCACCCGCCGTCCTCCGCTGATGACGGAGCAAGCTGCCTGCCTGAGGGCAGCTCGAGGATCTTCGTCCGGGTCGGCCCGCGGTTGATGGGGTCCTCTGGCACCAGCAGGCGTGGCGAGCTCCAGGTCCTGCCGTCATCGGCCGACTCCGCCACCCAGGTCTCCCAGCTGGCGATCGTGCGCCCAACCTTGAAGAACAGCCTCACCCGGCCGTCAGGGAGGCGGTGGAGCACGGGGTTCCAGTGGGGCAGATCGTGACCGGGAGCCATCAGGACGAGTCGCTCCATGTCCTCAGAGCCACCGCGACTCACGCCGATCCGTACGTCGTCCGCGCCTTCGCGGGTCCCTTGGAACCACGCGCACAACACCCCACCGTCGCGTGTGGGCAGAACCGTGGAGGCATGGCAGACGACCCCGGGAGCCATCTCGAGTGAGATGCTCCCGACGGTGCGGAGCAACGGAGCGGAGACCATGCGTCAGCCCTTGATGCCGGAGCTCGCGATGCCGGCCACGAAGTAGCGCTGCAGCGCGAAGTAGACGACCAACGTCGGCAGGACAGCCATGCAGCATGCCGCCAGAGCCGTCCCGTACTGGAAGGAGGCGTTCTGGTTCACGGCTCCCCAGTACTGCGAGATCGCGACCGGAAGGGTCTTCATGATGTCCTGCCGGACGGCGATCATCGGCCAGAGGAAGGCGTTCCAGTTCGCGATGAACGTGAGGATCGTCACCGTGGACAGTGCCGGCCCCGAGAGCGGCAGCATGATCTGCCAGAAGATCCGGAACTCGCCGGCCCCGTCGATCCGGGCAGCCTCCTCGAGCTCCATGGGCAGCTCGCGGAAGAACGCATGCAGGATGAAGATGCTCGTCACGTTCGCCACCGAGGGCAGGATCAGGCCCTGCAGCGTGTTCAGCAGATCCATCTTGCCCGCCATGAGGTACAGGGGGATGACGTAGGCCTGCATCGGCACGAGAAGCATGACGATGATGCTCTGGTACAGGACCCGGCGCCCGCGGAAGTGGAAACGGGCCAATGCGTACGCAGCCATCGTGGAGGCGACGAGAATGCCGAGCGTGCCCACCACGGCGACGATCAGGGAGTTCGCCATCCACGTGAAGTACGGGAACTTCTCCAGCACTGTCCGGTAGTTGCTCAGGGTCACCTGCGCCGGTATCCACGACGGGGGGTACGACTGGATGTCGGACTCCGGCTTGAGCGACGAGATGACCGTCCACACGACCGGCAGGATGAAGAACAGGCACGCCAGGATCACGACGGCGTAGAACAGGGGCTTGATCCATCTGGGCTGCTTCATGCCGTCTTCCTCTCGCGGTTGCCGATCCGGTTCTGGACGGTGATCAGCACCATCAGCAGAAGCAGGATGACGACTTCGATCGCCGAGCCGTAGCCGAGCTCGTAGTTGGTGAAAGCCGACGTGTACATGTACTGCACCATCGTCAGCGTCGACGTTCCCGGCCCGCCGTTCGTCATCACGTAGATCTGGTCGAACAGCTGGACGACGTTGACCAGCGTCAAGGTGCTGACCATCATCGTCACAGGCTTGAGCAGGGGCAGCGTGATGTGCCAGAAGACCTGCATCCGGCTCGCCCCGTCGACCTCCGCCGCCTCGTACGTCTCCTTCGGGATGCCCTGAAGACCGGCCAGGAACAGGATCATGTCGTAGCCGATGTAGGTCCACACCACGACGATCGAGACCGCGACCAGTGCGAAGCGCTCATTCGTCAGCCAGAAGACCGGGCCTCCGCCGAGCTTCTTGATGTAGTAGTTGAGAAGCCCGAAGTTGTTGTCGTAGATCCAGTTCCACATGATGCCGACGATGGACGGGATCAGCACGTACGGGATGATCGAGATCGTCCGCATCACCTTCCGCCCCGCCAACTTCTGGTTCAGGAGCATGGCAAGGAGCAGGCTCGCGACGACGAGCACGGGAACCGTCAGGACGAAGAAGGCCAGCGTGTTCTTGATGGCGACGTAGAAGGAGCTGTCCTGCGCGAGGTTCACGTAGTTGTCGACGCCGATGAACTTCGGGTTGCCGCCGAGGCTCCACTTGAAGAAGCTGACAAGGAGACCGCCGACGCTGGGGACGAAGCGGAAGACGCTGAAGATCACGATGTACGGGAGGAGGAAGAGCACGGCGATCTTCCACTGGTTGCGGCGCATGATGGTCCTATTCCTGGCCCGTGGCGGAGGCCCAGCGTGTGAGCCTCCACCGCCGGGATGGTCCTACTTCTTCAGGACGGCGTTGATGTCGTCCTGAAGCTTCGGGACGACTGTCGCGGCGGGCTTGTCGTTGAGGACCACGTCCTGCGCGAAGGTGAGGATCGGGCTGGGAGCCGCGCTCGAGAAGATCTTCGTCGCCTGGGGGTGAGCCGGGAGGAACTTCACGTAGTCGAGCTCCGAGATGTACGCGTCGATCCCGGGAAGTTTCGTCATGGCGTTGTACGAGGCCTTGTTGGCAGGGATCTGTCCCGACTTGGCCCACTCGGCAGAGTTCTGCGCCAGCCAGGTCACGAAGTCCTTGACGGCCGCCGCCTTCTTCGCGTCCTTCTTCGCCTGCACCGGAATCGTGATCACCTCGGAAGCTCCCCACACTGCCTTCTGCGCCCCCATCTGCGGGTAGGGAGCCGTGTCCCAGGCGAACTTCACGGCGGAGAACCCGGACAGCTGCCAGTTGCCGTCCACGACCATGGCGACCTTGCCGGCCTTGAAGTCGTCGATCGGCGACTTCTCGCCCACCGGAACGACCTTCTGGTTGAAGATCAGGTCCTCGAGGACGTTGATCGCAGGGGCCGTCTTGGCCGTGTCGAGAGAGATCGACTTCATGTCGGCCGTGAACGGGTTGTAGCCGTCCTGGTTCATCAGTGCGAAGACCTGGTAGAAGGCGTGGTGGTTCATCGAGAAGCCGAGCCCGTACGTCTGCACGCTCTGCGGGTTGAAGCCGCTGTCCGTGGGGTGCTTGCCGTTGGTGTCGACCGTCAGCTTCTGGGCGGCCGCGAGGAAGGACGCCTTGTCGGTCGGGAAGGAGGAGATTCCGGCCTTCGCGAACATGTCCTTGTTGTAGTAGACGGCATGCATGTTGACGTCGAGCGGGACACCGTACTGCTTCTTGTTGTAGCTGCTGCCGTCCCAGGCGATGGGGAGGAAGTCGTCCTTCTTGAGGCCGAGGTCGCCCACCGCGCCGCTGTCCAGCACCCCCATGTCGGCGAACTGGCCGATCTCGAACGTGTGCATCGCGACGACGTCCGGCGAGTTCCCCGCCTGGTAGTCGGCAAGGAACTTGGTGAACATGTTGGTCCACTGCAGAGAGGAGAACTCCACCTGAACCTTGCTCTGGCTCGCGTTGTACTTCGTCACCATCGCCTGCATCTTGTCGAGGTCGGAACCCGTCCATCCCCCGTAGTAGACGATCTTTGACGGCGTCGTGTCCGTCGCGCTGCCGCTGCTGGCGCTGGGGCCGCTGCAGGCAGCCAGACCTGCGACCCCGGGAACCAGCCCCAGGCCCAAGGCCAAGAGATTCCTTCGCTTCATTGCCAAACCTCTTATCTGTCGTTACTTGTCGGCGATCAGGCGCCGAAGGTGGTCGGTCACGATCTCGAGCTGCTCCAGCTCGGCCCGGTTGGTGGCCGTGAGGACCGGTGCCGCGTTACGCGTGACCGTGGTGAGGCGAAGGCCGGCCAGCTGCAGGGCCAGCTTCGCGTTGGTGGGGTAGCCCTTCAGCTCCGTGAACGAGCACATGGTGAGGATGCTCTGGACCTCGCGGGCGAGCTCGGGCTGTGCGGAGTGGTTGCGGCACAGCCAGTCGTACACGTCGGGGTGGAAGTTCGCCATCACGCCCGAGTAGCCCGCCGCGCCTGCCTCGAGGCTTTCCAGCAGCGTCGCCGTGTTCGCGTTGAACAGCTTCACCGGCGATCCCTCGAGGATGGCGAGCCGCTCGCGGATGGTGGCGATGTCGCAGCACGTGTCCTTGACGAAGGCGAACCGCCCGGAGTCGGCCATGAACGTCAGGACCTCGGGCGACAGCAGGCGCTTGTACGGGAACGGACACTCGTAGAAGCCGAGGGGCAGGTCGACCGGCAGCGCGTCCATGATGACCGAGAGGCGGTCGAGGAGGACGGAGTCCGGCTCGTCAGCCGCGGCGAGCCTGTTGCTGATGAGGATCAGAGCCGCCGGGCCGAGGTCGGCGACCGCTGTGAGCTCCTCGATCTGCCCGCAGGCAGCCCAGGACGTGTGGCCGGACGCGATCACCGGCACCCGTCCCGCCGCTGCCCGCTGGACCGTCTCGAGTACGGCCAGCTTCTCTTTCAGCGACAGGGTGAAGATCTCGCTGGACTGGCACAGGGCGAACAGACCGGACACCCCATGGTCCATGTACCACGTCGTGAGGTCCTCCAGCGCCGCGTGGTCCACCTCACCGTCCACGGTGAACGGAGTGAGCATGGTGGGCCACACATGGTCGGGGAAGGTCAGGGCCGGCATCAATGCCTCCAGCTCAGAAATCGATTTCTCAGTGCATCCCTATGCAAGCACGCATCGAGCCACCACGTCAAAGTGGGTCTCGTGTCTTGAGCTTCATGCACCAGCTCGCCGGCCACGGAAGGTGAGCACGAGCCCGATCGATCAGTCGGCTTCGAGTGCATCCTTCGCCCTCGGCAAAGCCGAGACCTCCGCATCCATCGTCTTCTGAACCATGGACGCCATGAGGATCGCCTTGGCGGCGGACAGCTCGGCGGAGAGGGAGAACGTCACCTTGGTGCCGTCCCCAGCGGGTTCGAAGACGTACTCCCCTCGGGGACGCACGGGACCGGCGGTGCCCACGAAGGCCACACGGCGCCCGGGCTCGTACGCCGTCACCTCGATGTCGGCCGCTACGGGTCTGCCCATGGGGCCGGCGACCTGCTGGGAGTAGGTCGCCCCGACACCGGGATCACCATGCCGGGCGATGGACACGACGCCGGGTCGCCACCTCGGGTCGTTCTCGGCGTCCCCGAAGAACGCGAACACCGTGTCGACGGGACGGTCGATGAGGATCCAGCTGGACGCTCCCACCTGCTTGGTCATGAGCCGCATGGTGACAGGTGGCGACCCGTCCTGCCTAGGCACCGAGGACCTGCTGCCCGTCCGCCCATGATCGCCTACACCCCAGCCTTCGCCCGCTCCTTCGCCGAGGTCTTCGCGGCCTTGCGCTCCTTGCGCCAGACGAGCGTGTGGACCTTGAGGACGTCGGGGAGCCGGTTCACGTACGGGATGAACGGGAACGCCAGCATCGTGACCAGCAGCGAGCCGAAGATGATCGCGCCGTCGCGGTCGCCGTTGTCGTCGTTGGCGAGGACCGTGTGGTTGAGGAGTCCGATGGGTGCCAGCCACCAGGCGCCCGGAGCGTGCCCGGTCTCCTCGCGGATCATCCCGTACTGCTCGGTCGTGATGCCGAGCTGCGAGGCCTGCTCCTCCAACGCACCCGTGTCGGCGAGGAAGCGGTCGGCGTAGATACCTGTGCTCGCAGCCTTGGTGCCGAGGTTGGTCGCCAACAGGGCCGGCTCGTACAGGCCTGCGGCAGCCATGTTCGTCAGCGCGGTCACGATGTCCGTCGCGGGGCCCTTCGGGACGGCGTTCGGGTCGGGGTTCGTGGAGCCGTAGTAGTCGCTGAGGTCCTTGAGTGCGGCGGTCTGGTCGTCCGCGGACAGCGCGTTGAACGCCGCGATGGCGTCGGTACCGCCCGGCTGGGCTGCGAGGAGCTGGCTGTACGGACCGTCGATGAACACGGCTCGCGTGTCGAACGAGTAGGGGTCGATGTTGTCCATGTAGCCGGCTGTGTCAGACGAGCCGTTGAACTCGTTCACCAGCGTCGCCGCCATGAGGTTCGGGTCCTGCTTGGCGACGGTCTGGATCGTGACGGGCGACAGGTACGGGGACGGCAGGACGACGGACAGGAGCAGCAGGACGACAAGGAGGACGCCGCCGCGCACGAAGAGGAGCCTGTGGTTGGCCCTGACGGTGGGCGCGACGACGTCCTTGCGGTACGGCTCGGCGATCCCGAGGACCCGTACCAGCAGGTAGTGGAGCCCCAGCAGGGCGAGGAGTGCGAGCGGGATGAGTGCGATGTGGATCCCGTACACCTGTGCATAGTTCAAGGGGTTGATCCAGCTGCCGAGGCCGGACCCGTTGTAGAAGTCCGCTCCCTGCAGGGTGCGCCACTGCGACGAGAAGTCGCCACGCAGGATGTAGCCGAACTCGGTCTCGGCGAGGACGACGAACAGCATGACGACACCGATGACCCAGGTGAGCCTGCGGGGCTTCTTGAAGCCCGACGTGAAGAAGACGATCAGCAGGTGGAGGATCACGAAGAGCACGAACGCCTGGGTCGCCCAGAGATGGACGCTGCGCGTGTAGCCGCCCGACCGGGTCGTGAGCCACCAGTTCGGGCCGAAGAGGGTCATGACGACGCCGCTGACCAGCAGGACAAGGAAGCAGATCATCGAGAGGAATCCCAGCGAGTACAGGAACTTGTTGCCGTAGCTGGGGACCTTCTCGATCATGAGGCCGTTGAGGCCGTGGATGAGGGGGTGCTTGGGTGCGGTGGAGTCTGTGGTTGCGCTGAAGTCCATGGCCGAAGCCTTCGTTCTATTGAAGTTTGGACTAACTCCGAGCACATCAACTGTCGCACCGGCCCGCGACATGGTCAGGAGAAACCGTGGTTCTTGGCGCGTTCTTGACGGCGCCTGACGCCTCGGTCGTCGCGGAACCGCTCGAAGTCCTCCAGCGAGTCGCCAGCATGGGCGAGGGTGAACTCGTACACGTCCACGCTGCTGTAGTCCGGACGTCGCCAGAGCGCGTCCTTCAGGCGCAGGACGAGGTCCCGGTCCACCCCTGCCAGTGATGCCGCCAGCTCCCGGTGCCGCCGCTGCTGGGCCGGATGGCGTACGGCGTCCCACCCCCAGAGATCCATCTTCCAGCCCGGAGCCGTCACGACGCCGAGGTACAGGCCGGGCATGTCAGGGAACGCGGGGTCGGGCTCAAGGTGCTCGTCCCGGAAGGCGATTCGGCTCACCGGCTGCCCGCACCCCGATAATGCCGATTCGAGGGCGGGGACAACGGCCAGCACCCGGGGGGCGTCCGAGGCCTCGAGGCGTACGAAGAGGTCGATGTCGCGCCACACCATGAGGTCGAGTGAGGCGCTGCCGGCGAGCGTCACCTCGCCGAACGCGCCGCGCAGGACGTCTCCGACAGGCCCCTCGAGAAGGCCCAACGCCTCCGCGCGCAGGGCCCGGGAGCGTTCGCGGAGCATGACGACGTCGTCCGGCACCGGGCCATCGTGACACGCTTGGGCCAGGAGGCCTTCGTAGGGGGCCGGTTCAGAAGGAGACCGCATGACTGAGGCGCTCACGACCCCGGCGGGACGTGGGTCGGACCGGCCGAGCGTGCTGTTCGTCTGCGTCCACAATGCCGGACGCTCCCAGATGGCGGCCGGCTACCTCCGGGCCCTCGCGGGTGACCGGATCGAGGTTCGCTCTGCGGGCTCGGCCCCCGGCTCGAGCCTCAACCCGGTGGCGGTCGAGGCGATGGCGGAGGAGGGGATCGACATCACCGACCAGCGGCCGCGCGTGCTCACCACAGATGCCGTGCAGGCGTCCGATGTCGTGATCACGATGGGGTGCGGCGACGCCTGCCCGTACTTCCCCGGGAAGGAGTACCTGACCTGGGACCTCGATGACCCCGCCGGGCAGCAGCTCGACGCTGTTCGGCCCATCCGCGACGACATCCGCAGCCGCGTCGAAGGACTGGTCGGGCGCCTGCTGCCCGGCGACAAAGACCTGAAGTGCCCTTGACGTGGTGACAAGGTAGCGGCGAGAGTCTCCCCAAGCCCGAGGGCACTACGTACTGTGCTCGGGCTGTTCGAGATCGGTGCTGCTTGTTAGCGCGCCGCCACCCGGCGGTGGGCAGCGGGAGCGCCTTGCTGATGGGAGCCCCATGAGACGAACCTCCACCGCCGCTGCGATGGGCGCGGCACTGGCACTGGCCATCTGGCCGGTCACTGCACAGGCCGCAACCATCGACGTCCAGGCCAACAACCCCCAGGTCGCCGGAGTCGCCGACTCGAACGCGTCCGCCCTCTTCCCGACGAACAAGCAGAACGAGCCCACGGTCGCCGTCGACCCCACGAACCCGAGCCTCCTGATCGCCGGGTCCAACGACGAGCAGCTCCAACCGCCCTGCGGACCGGGCCCGGTACGCGGCCCCAACGCCTTGCCCACGGACTGCTCGTTCTTCCCCGGCGTCGGCACGTCCGGCATCTACCTGTCCAACGACGGCGGGAAGAGCTGGACCAACCACGGGCTTCTCGACCAGCAGGCCTCCTGGGCCGGTACGGGCGTCATCTCCGACGGAGACCCCGTCATCACGTTCGGGCCCAAGCCCGACGGGAAGGGCGGCTTCTCCTACGCCCACGGCTCCCGCGCCTACTACGCGAGCCTCGCGACGATCAGCAGCCTGAAGGGCTTCGAGCAGATCATCGTCTCGTACTCCGACGACGACGGGACCACGTGGTCGGCGCCCGTGCTCGCGACCAACCGTACGAACGCGGCACAGTTCAACGACAAGAACTGGGTGACGGTCGACCGCAGCCCGTCGAGCCCGTACTTCGGCCGCGTGTACGTGTCGTGGACGGCCTTCCGCTCCGCGACGGCGACGGGCTACGGCAACGAGCCCACGATGGTGGCGACGTCGGCCAACGGCGGTGCCTCGTTCGGCGCCCCCAACCAGCTCTCCCCGGCGGGGAACAACGGCACCGGCAACGGACGCCAGGGAACCTCGGGCACCGTCGGACCTGACGGCACGGCGTACGTGGCGTTCGAGCAGGGTCAGTCCCAGGTCGTCGTCGTCTCCCGTGACGGCGGCGTGTCGTGGACCCGTCCGATGACCATCGGCCCGGTCACGGACATCCAGGACCCGATCCCCGGCGCGAACTTCCGGACGGACAGCTTCCCGGTCATCGCGGCCGACCCGCGGGCGGGCAGCGCGACGACGTACGCGGCGTGGACGAACCGGACCTCCACCGGCGGCATCACGGTCGTGGCGAAGTCGACGGACCGCGGCCAGACGTGGAGCCAGCCGGCAGCGGTCAGCTCGTCGGCACAGGGCTACGCCTTCTTCCCGGGGCTCGACGTCGCATCGACCGGCCGCGTCGACCTCGGGTGGCAGGGCCTCAAGGCAGTCAACCCGCTGACGTTCGGCACGGGGAACGCGAAGATCGACGCGTACTACTCGTCACTGCCGGCTGGGGCGTCGTCGTGGACGGCACCGGCCAAGGTGTCGAGCCAGTCGAGTGACCCGGCAGCCAGCGCTCAGAACAACCTGCAGCGTCAGTTCTGGGGCGACTACAACACGATGGTCTCCAGCGCCGACAGCGCCTGGTTCATCTACACCGACTCCCGCACTGGCGAGGGATGCCTGGCGGTTGACCGCTACCAGACGTACCTCGCGGAGAACGGACTCGCCGCGCCCGACCAGGTCGACGGCGGGAAGGACTCCGGGAAGGCCCCGGCTCCTGCAGCCACTGCAGTGCCCAAGCCGGCACCCAGGACGGACTGCCCGAAGCAGTTCGGGAACACCGACGTGTACGTGTCGGTGATCGGCGCCTGACGTCGTTGTCTCTGAGGCGGGCGTGCGCTGCACGCCCGCCTCAGTCATGCCCCCGGAAGCTGGGCCCCTCAGTCGTTGATGGCCTCGACGCCGGTGCGGCTCCCGCTCGTCAAAGCGGCTTTGGTGCCGTGGAAGAAGGGGCGCGGTGGGGGGTCGCGAAGACCAGCTTCTCGGCGGCGTCCCACAGCTGCGCGGCGAGGTCGAGAGACCGCGCGGAGCGTGGGATGCGCGCCTCGTGCGTGGGGCCGACGAGCGCCCACCGGCTCGGGCCGTAGTACGCGCCCTGCTGGGCATCCGGTGACGTTGCGGCGTACAGCAACGGCTCAGCTCCCACCTCGACGCCCTGGGAGGGCAGCAGCGTCCGGCGCGCAGGCGCCAGCCGGTTCGACTCGCCCCGGCCGAGGTTGCGTCCCGCGGTCTGCAGCTGCGTACGGGTGTAGCCGGGGTGCGCGATCGTGCTGAGCAGGTCCCAGCCCTTCTCCCTGGCCATCTCCGCCAGGTGGCGACCCATCAGCAGGTCGGCGAGCTTGGACTGGGCGTACGCGCGAGCCGGTGAGTAGCGGCGCCTCACCCAGCTGAGGTCGTCGAGTGCGACCCGCCCCAGGTTGGCGGCACCGCTCGCCATCGTCACGACCCGGGCGCCCGTGGTGCGCACGAGCACCGGCAGCAGGAGCACCGTGAGCGCGTACGGCCCGATGAAGTTGGTGCCGATCTGCAGCTCGAAGCCGTCGATGGTCTCGAGACGGCGCGGCGGGAGCATCACGCCGGCGTTGTTGACAAGGGCCTGTACGGGACGGGCGTCGGCCACGATCGAGGCCGCGAACTCGCGGACGGACGAGATGTCCGCCAGGTCCAGGCGCCGTACCTCCAGCAGTGCCTCCGGTGCGTCACGCAGGATCGCCGCCTTCGCCTCGTCGCCCTTCTCGAGGGACCGCACGGCGAGGACGACCTCGCCTCCCGCCATGGCCAGGCGCCTGGCGGTCTCACGACCGATCCCGCTGTTGGCGCCCGTGACGATGAAGCGCCGGCCGTCCTGCCGCGGGACCGTGTAGTACATGGCCGGGAGCCTACGGCCCGGGCGGCGGGAATGCCGCCGATGGTGCGGTGGGAATGGCCCGGTCATGGCGAGGCGACCCGCGGTAGGTTCTCTCTGCCGGCACCCGCGAGGAGGCGTCATGCTGGTCACCGTTCTCGGAGCGAGCGGCCGAACCGGGCACCTGCTCACCCGGCAGCTCGTCTACGCGGGGCACGAGGTCAGGGCCCTCACGCGGCACCACGACGCCCAGGGCCTGACCGGCGTGGGTACAACCGTCATCAGGGGCGACGCCTCGAACGAGGACGACCTGCGCCGAGCGCTCAAGGGCGCTCAAGCCGTCGTGTCCGTGCTCGGGACGCCGTACAGCAAGGAGCAGGTCCGCACCTACTCCGACAGTGCCGGCGCGATCACACGGGTCCTGACCAGCGAGGGACCCCGTCGCCTCGTCGTCACCAGCTCGGCAGTCCTCTCCTCCTGGCGGGACCCGACGATGACCTGGGCGGACCGGCTCGTCCTCAGCCGGGCCGTCGAACGCCTGGGCGCGACGCTGTACGACGACATGCGACGCATGGAGGAGCTCGTCGCCGCCTCGGACCTCGACTGGACGGTCATGCGTCCCCTCGGGCTCACCGACATGGACGCCTCAACGAAGTGGGCCGTGGCCGAGGACCACATCGCCGGACGCTCCACCGCCCGGCGGGACCTGGCAGCGGCGATCGTCGACCAGCTGGCTCGTGCGGACTTCCTCCGCAAGTGCGTGGCCGTGGCCACCACCAACGAGTCCGTGAGCATCCCCGTCACGATCTGGCGGGAGGCGATCAGGCCGAGCCTGCGCCGTCGGCAGACGCCCCCAGCCTGAGCTCCAGGCCTCGTACGCGGTAGCCCTCGATGAGGTCGTCCCAGTCCAGGGTCGGCTCGCGGAGGAGCACCGGCCGGCGGGCGAGCAGACGCGTGAGCAGCACGTCCGACTCGAGGATCGCGAGCGGCTGGCCCGGGCACTTGTGAGCGCCATCGCCGAACGTCAGCCCGTACGGCGCCACGCCTGCCGGCAGCGGCCGGTGCGGGCAGAGGTCGAGCGGGTCGGTACCGACCGCCTCGGGGTCGGCGTTCGCCGCACGGACGCAGACGTCGAGGAGGTCGCCCGGCTGTACGGTCACCTGCTCGTCCCCGTCACCGACCTCGAACGCCTGCTGGACCCGGCGGTACAGGTGACCGACGACGGGCTCGAGGCGGATGACCTCGTGGAGGATCGCGTACCGCTCGGCCTGCTCGCCCGTCACATAGCGCTCGCGCAGCGCGTCGTCACGAAGCAGGTGCCACGCGGCCATCGCGATGAACTCGCGGGTCGTCACCATCCCGGCCGTGCCGTACGTGACGCACTCGACGAGGATGTCCGCGTCGCTGTACCCCTCGGCGATGAGGTGGCTGATGACGTCGCCCGTCGGTGACCGCCGCCGTGCCCGTACGGCTGGGCGCACGTCGGCGAGCCACAGCCGTACGACCGGGACGATGCCGTTGACCGCCGCACTCGCCCACTGCCGGGGGGTACGGCCGAGGTCCGGGCGGGTGATGTCGAAGGGCGGCTGGTTGAAGAAGCTGACGAGCCGGCGCGCCAACCGGGGGACGGGGGCCGCCGTGAGCCCGACGATGTCCGCCGTGACCTCCACCGTGTACAGCAGGGCCAGCTCGTCGAGCTCGAACGAGCCGTCCACCTCGTCGAGCAGGCGGTCCGCGCAGGACTCCATCCGCGGTATGTAGCGCTCCACCACCGCCGGCGCGAAGAAGCGCGCCACCTTGCTGCGCTGGTCGTCGTGGGCAGGGCCGTCCGAGATGAGGATGGGGTGCTTCGTGAAGACGCCGCGCGGGATGCGCTCGGCCGTGAAGCCCGCCTGCGTGGTCTCCGCTCGCGCACGCAGCACCTGGCGAGACGCGGCCAGCGACCGGATCCGCCAGACCCGCCCGTCCTGCTCGACCGGCGGGCTGCTCCGCTCGCCAGGCTTCCGTGCCCGGCGTCGGTCGTGCGCGTCCGCTCGCGGCTGGTGCTCGTCGGCCATGAAGGGCCCGTCGTGTTCAGGCGGTGGGACAGACTCGTTGTCCTGACCCCCACGGTCCCCTAAAGTCTATACAAACATTGGACAGGAGCGTCATGGTCGAAGGCCCCAGGTGGCTGACAGGTCCCTCCCGACGGTCCCGCTGCGTCGGCTGGACGATCCGCTGATGGCTGACCGCTGGCAGTACCTCGCCCTGATGGCCGCCTGCCTCGTCGTGACGCTGCCGCTCGAGCTGTTCCTCCGCGCCCGCGTCTACCGTCGCCCCCGCCGGCTGCTGCTGGCGCTCGTTCCCACGCTGGTGGCCTTCACGGTCTGGGACCTCGTCGGCATCGTGCGGCACCACTGGACGTACAGTCCCCTCTACACCACGGGCTTCCGGCTCGGCGTCGTCCCCGTGGAGGAGCTCGTGTTCTTCGTCGTCGTGCCGGTCTGCGCCCTGCTCACGTACGAGGCCGTGGGGACGGTCATGCAGCGTGGCCGGAAGGCGGGCCATGCCTGAGTACCCGCTGCTGACCCTCGTCGCGATCCTGCTCGTGGTTCTCGTCGAGCTCTTCTGGTTGCGTACCGGCGTCTTCCGGACCCTCCAGTACTGGGTCGCGATCGCGATCGTCTGGGCGTTCCAGATCCCCGTCGACGGCTGGCTCACCAAGCTCTCGGCACCGGTCGTCGTCTACAACCCCGCCGAGCAGTCCGGTGTGCGCTTCCCGTGGGACATCCCCGTGGAGGACTTCGGCTTCGGATGGGCGATGGTGACGCTCACCATCCTGGTCTGGGCCAGACTCGGTCGTACAGACACCCTCCAGGACCACACGGAGCCGTCGGGCTCCGAGGTGAGGGGGAAGCGATGACCAGGTCGCTGCCGGGTCGTGACCGGCGCGCGGTACGGCACCCGGGCCCGCTGGGCGCGCAGACGCTCGACCTCCCGCACCAGGTCGCCGTCATCGGGGGCGGCATCGCCGGCCTGGCCGCATCGACCGTGCTTGCCGAGCACGGCGTGACGGTGACCCTGTTCGAGTCGTCGGACCGCCTCGGGGGCCGGGTCGCCTCCTGGCCGTTGCCGGGGCACCGGACGATGAGTCGCGGCTTCCACGCGTTCTTCCGGCAGTACTACAACCTTCGTTCCCTGCTGAGACGTACGGATCCGACGCTGCGCCACCTCGTCCCCGTCTCCGACTACCCGCTGCAGCGTCCCGACGGGCTGCGGGACTCGTTCACGAACCTGCCCCGGACACCGCCATGGTCGGTGCTCGAGTTCGTGAGGCAGAGCCCCTCGTTCAGCCTGCGCTCGCTGTCGAAGGTCGACGTGAAGGCGGCGCTGGAGCTCCTCCAGGTCCACTTCCCCGGGACGTACGACGACTACGACGGCGAGACGGCGGCCGCGTTCCTCGACCGGCTCCGGTTCCCCCGTGACGCCCGCGACCTGGCCCTCGAGGTGTTCGCACGGTCCTTCTTCGCCGACCCCACGCACTTCGCCGCAGGCGAGCTCGTCGCGATGTTCCACACCTACTTCCTCGGCTCTGCCGAGGGGCTGCTGTTCGACGTCCCGGACGACGACTACGACACCTGCCTGTGGGCACCCCTCGGCGAGCATCTCGCCGGGCTCGGGGTGACAGTGCGGACGGGCACCTGTGTCGCCGGGCTCAGCGTCGACGACGACGGGGTACGGGTGACGGCCGGCCAGGAGTCCCTGTCGGTCGACGCCGCAGTCCTCGCCGCGGACCCCCGGGCGGCCCGTGCGCTCGTCGCCGGCCTCACGATCGAGCCGGAGTCGACCACCTGGAAGGACGACGTCGCGGCCACCTACAACGCACCGCCGTTCGTCGTCGTGCGCCTGTGGCTCGGCGGCCACGTCCACGGGGACCGTCCGGCTTTCCTCGGCACCGCCGGGTACGGGCCGCTCGACAACGTGTCCGTTCTGGAGCGCTTCGAGGAAGGGGCGGCAGCCTGGTCGCGTGCTCGCGGCGGCTCAGTCGTCGAGCTTCATGCGTACGCCTGCGCGCCCGAGGTGGCAGAGGACCCCGAGGCTGCGGCGGAGGTCGTGACCAGGCTGGTCGAGGAGCTGCACCGCGTGTATCCCGAGACGACCCAGGTGCCCGTTCTCGCGCGCGAGGTGCTCGTGAGGGACGACTGCACGCTCATCGGTCCCGAGCCGTGGCGGCAGCGTCCGGGTGTCACCACCCCGAGCCCTCGCCTCATGCTGGCCGGCGACTGGGTGCGCTGCGACTACCCCGTCGCGCTCATGGAGCGGGCGGCGACAACGGGGTTCATGGCCGCGAACGAGCTGCTGTCCGGATGGGGCGCGGCTGGCGAGGACCTCTGGACGGTGCCCGTACGAGGACTGATTCGGCGACGCTGAGCAGACCGGGGGCGGCGAGGGCCTGGTCGTTTCGGTCCTTGACGCGTGACCAGGCCGAGAGGCGGGTCCGCTCAGGCGATCGAGGGTCGGAAGCGGCGGATGTCCGTACGTGGCGGGCCGGCCACGAGCGTACGGATCGCCACGGCCAGCTTCTCCCAGCCGGGGACGCGCAGCCGGGTCGAGAACACGTCGTAGTCGGCCTCCTCGATCCGGTCGAGGATGCGGCTGTACAGGACGAGCGCAGTGGCGACGCAGCGCCTCGACGCGGGGGGCAGCAGGTCCAGGCCGGGCACAGCCTCCGCATACAGGCCCCTGTTGCGGTCGACCTGCTCGGCCATGAACGCGCGCCACTCCGGCGTCACCCGACGCAGCCACGGGTCGGCGCCGTGCCGCGCGAGGTCGTCCTGCGGCAGGTACACGCGACCGCGGTCGAGGTCCTCGCCCACGTCACGGAGGAAGTTGGTGAGCTGGAACGCGTTGCCGAGCGCGCGCGCCGGGGTCTTCGCCGCGGCGCTGTACGGCTGGAGCACCGGCAGCATCATCTCCCCGATGACGGCCGCCGACCCTTCCATGTAGCCGTCGCGGAGCTCCTCCCAGCTGGCCCACGACGTGCGGGTCAGGTCCAGTGCCATCGCGTCGAAGAACCGCTCGAAGCAGTCGGGGTCCGTACCGCGGCGCTTGATGCTGCGGACCACCGCCGCCATGACCGGGTCGTCGCTCGTCCCCCGCCGGAGAGCGGCGAAGAAGTGCGCCCGGAAGGCTGCCAGCCGCTCGGCGTCCGTGCCGTCCATCGGTACGGACAGGGCGACCTTGTCCGGCTCGTCGACGATGTCGTCCGCCAGCCGACACAGCGCGTACACGGCGTAGACGTCGCGTCGCTGGCGCTTGGGCAGGAGCAGCGCTCCCCAGTAGTACGTGGTGCCGTACGCGCGGGTCAGGGCCGCGCAGCGGCGGTAGCCCGTCTCGACGAGGGTGCTCATCCCAGCATTCCTTTCACCCGTGCGGCAGCCAGCTTCCCGGACAGGAGCACCATCGGGATGCCGACGCCCGGAGTCGTGCCCGACCCTGCGAACACGAGCCCCGGGACGCGACGGTCGACGTTGCGGGGCCGGAACGGTCCGGTCTGCGAGAACGTGTGGGCCAACGAGAAGGGTGTCCCCGCGGCCATCCCCTGTGCCTGCCAGTCGTTCGGCGTCACGAGCTTCTCCGTCACGATCTCGCCGCCGTACCCCGCGACGAGCAGGAACTCCGCGAGCCGCTCACGAAACGCGCCCCCCTCCGTCTCCCACCGGGTGTGGCCGACGCGCAGGTTCGGGACCGGCTCGAGCACGTACAGGCTGCTGTGCCCTTCCGGTGCGGCGCCCGGG
>JACRAA010000357.1 GCA_016213595.1 Actinomycetota bacterium
CACATCCCGTCCATCACCGACCCCGTACGGCGCCTCGAGTCGGCCCGCCGGCGGCGGCGTGAGCGGAGCTCGACGTACCGGGAGCTCAAGGAGCTCGCCGAGGGTGCGGAGCGGCCCCACGTCCTGGCGGCGTTCGACCTCGACGGGACCGTCCTCAGCACCAACGTCCTCGAGACCTACCTGTGGGCGCGGCTGCCGGAGCTCAGCGTCAGCGGCCGTCTCAAGGAGCTCGCCGGCGTCGTCTCCCAGCTGCCGCGCTACATCGGCGCCGAGAGGCGCGACCGGGGTACGTTCCTGCGCTCGGTGTACCGCCGGTACCGGGGCGCCGACCTCGCTGCCCTCGAGGCGTTCGTCGAGGAGACGATGGCGCCCCACATGCTGGACCGGATGTCGAGCGACGCCATCCGCAGGGTCCGCCAGCACCGTGCGGCCGGACACACCACGATCCTCATCACCGGCGTGATCCGGCCGCTGACGAGACCGCTGGAGTCCCTGTTCGACGTCATCGTCGCCGCGGAGCTGGCGACGGACGCTCAGGGCACGTGCACGGGCTTCCTCACGGGCCCGCCGATGGTGGGGGAGTCCCGCTCTGCCTGGCTGCGTCACTACGCCCAGCTGCACGGCATCGACCTCACCCAGAGCTTCGCCTACGCCGACAGCCACGTCGACCTGCCGATGCTGCGTACGGTCGGCTACCCCGTCGCCGTCAACCCCGACATCGGGCTCCAGCGCGCCGCACGGCAGTCGGGCTGGTCGAGTGTCGAATGGTCCGTCTACTCGCCGGCCCCGCGCTGGATCCTGCCCTCCTAAGGAGACTCCGTGTCACGTCCAGGTTTCGCCCTCGAGGTCGACGAGCGGACCACGCCCACGCTCGTACGGTCCGCCTCCGACGTCCGGCTGGAGCGGTTCGCGCTCGGTACCCAGATCGTGTACCCGCCCGACGGGCAGCCGTGGGGTGACGCCGTCACGGCCAGCGAGAGGGCTCTCGCCCAGCCTGTCGACGGGACGCCGTTCGCGGCACGGCTGCGGGCCGGCATGCGCCTCACGATCACGTTCGCCGACATCTCCGTGCTCGCACCGGCGGCGGCGGACGACCCGCGCCGCGCGGTCGTCGAGCAGCTCCTCACCGCTGCGGCTGCAGCAGGGGTGGATGACGTCGTCCTGATCGCAGCGACAGGTCTGCGGCGGCGGCTCGGCCCCGAGGACATGCGCCGCCTGCTCGGCGAGAGGGTCAGCCGGAGCTTCGCCGGCGACCCCCGCCTGACGAGCCATGATGCGAGCGACGACGGCGGCCTCCTCACGATCGGCGAGTCTGACGAGGGCGTGCAGATCCGGTTCAACCGGCGGGTCGTCGAGTCCGACCTCGTCGTCCACGTGAGCGTCGTCACGAGCGTCGAGCACGCCGGCTGGGACGAGTTCACCTCGGGGCTCGCATCCGCGGAGACGATCGACCTCGCGTACGGCTGGAAGGCCGACCCCGCGCCCGTCCGCCGCGCAGTCGCCGACCGCGTCCAGGCGATGGGTGTCGCCGTGGTGCTGGGCCAGCCCTCGTACAGCGGGCCCGTGCAGTTCCTGTCCTCACGGGAGTGGGAGTGGTCGGTCAAGGACCAGGCGGCCTACCTCGCCAGCCGCCGGGCGCTCGCCACCGCGCCCGTCCAAGCAGGGCGTCTGCTCTACTCGCGCCCCGTCGCGTACCCGGTGATCGGGGCGTTCTCGGGGGGGATCGACGCGGTGAGGGCTGCTGCGCAGGCGAGGCTCGCCGCGCAGCAGCGGGTCCCCGTGAAGGGGTCGGCGGACGTCCTCGTCACCGGTGTCCCGCCCATCCACGCGGCCGCCCCCGACGGCGACGGCAGCCCTCTGGGCGCGGCGTGGTGGGTCCTGCGTCACGCCTACCGGCTCTCGACCGAGACGCCCATCGTGCGCGACGGCGGAGCGGTCATCGCCTTCCACCCGCTCGGCGACAGGTTCTCCACCCGGCACCACGGCGCTGCCGCGGACATGATCGCCGAGGTCCTGCCCGAGACGAGCGACCCGCGTGAGATCGCCGAGCGCTTCCTGCCGAGGTTCGCAGCCGACCCCTGGTACACCGACCTGTACCGGGAGCGGGGCGCGTACCACCCGCTGCACGCGTTCCACCAGTGGTTCGACCTGCAGCCCGCCATCGCCGCGCTGGGCGACGTCGTCTTCGTCGGAGCCAACCGCCGCACTGCCGAGGTCATGGGGTTCCGAGCCGCCACGACCTACCAGGACGCGCTCGAGATCGTGTCGACCCGGCTCGGCCGGCGGCCCGCGACCACGTACGTCCGGGACGCCGTCGGCGTCCAGGTGGCTGTCTCATGAGCCGGGAGTTCGCCTCGTGGGCGGACCCGAGTGCGCGGTACCGACCACGACCGGAGACCCTCCACAACCCCTTCAAGGGGTTCGGCAGGGACCTGCGCCTCATCGCTCGGGGCTGGCGCTGGGGCAGGGGAGCACGTCACCCCGGGGACGTCGAGCGGCTGCCCGCGCAGCAGCGCCGCACTGTCCTCCCACTGCCCGTGCGCGCCTCGCTGCGTGACCCCCTCGTCGGCTGGCTGAAACGGGTCAGGGTCGAGGTGACGGGCCTGTCGAGCCGTTCGGGGGAGCCTCGAGTCGCGCTCGCCCACGTCGAGTCGGGCACGGACCTCGCCGTACTCCTCGAGTCCGTACCGGCCTCGTGGAAGGTCGTGACACGCCGCATGCCCAAGGCGCTGTCGCACGGCCGAACGGTGGTCGTCGTCACCGACTTCGCCTCTGCCGGTGCCGTAGATGTCGTCGCCAAGGCTGCCCAGCTCGCCACCCGGTACGGCCGGCCAGTGGTCCCCGTGGTGGTGCGCCGGCTCGCGGTGAGCCGTGAGGCGCCGACGAAGCTGCCGACACCGAGGACGGTGGATGAGGTGCTCGTTCGCTACGGCGACGACATCGTCGACGACAACCCCGTGACCGTGGCGCAGCGAGCCTTCGAGGAGGTGGGCGACCTCCTCGCGGAGGATGACGCCACCTGGTGGCAGGTCGTGAGCGGGAAGGTCGCCTCCCCGCTCGTCCGCTCGATGCCGACGTGGCGTCGCCTGTGGGAGCGCACCGACCCAGACCGGGACCTGGCCCGGACGAAGCCGAGGATCTGGCGCTGACCCGCCTCGCTCGAGCGGGCCGGTTACGATGGCGGTGTGGCACGAGGCGGTGCCGGCGTCGAGACACGGGGGCAGCATGGCGAGCGACCCACTCGAGGCCCTTCGTGACCGAGGGGTCCTCACCTGGGACCCGCTCACACCATCGGAGTACTCGGAGGTCACCAGCCTCTCCGCAGCGATCGAGCACCTCGACGACGCCCTCGAGCGCCACCGTGTCGACGTGATGCTGGACTCGCTCGAGAAGTCGGGCGAGGA
>JACRAA010000360.1 GCA_016213595.1 Actinomycetota bacterium
CACCGTGTCTGGGTCGAGCCGGCCAAGTACCTCCTCGGCGATGTAGTCGACGATGAGGCGGTGGTCGGCCGCGATCGCCACGGCTCTGGCGGCCGCGTCCCCCCGTCCCGCCAGGGACAGGGCAGCGAGCTGCAGGATCGCCGGCCAGCCTTCAGTGGACTCGGTCAAGGCGTGCACCGCCTCGGGCGGGAGAGCGAGCCCCATCCTGTCCCGGAAGAAGGAGTCTGCCTCGGGCTCGGTGAACCGAAGCTCGCCGGCGCGGAGCTCGACGATCTCACCCGCTGCCCGCATCCTCGACAGGCGCAGCGGAGGGTCCTCGCGAGTGACGATGACGAGTAGCCGATCCGCCGGGAGATGCGTGACGAGCTCCTCGATGATGGCCAGGACAGAGCGGTCCCGGATGAGATGGAAGTCGTCGAGCACGAGGACGCTCGGCGCCTGCGGCTCATCGAGGAGTGCGAGCAGCACGCTGGCCATTGCGTGATGGTCGAGCGCGGCGACATGCGCGAGATCAGACGAGGGCGACCGGACCCCGCTGATCGCCGCCACCAGGTAGGGCACCATCCGGCCAGGGTCGTTGTCTGCCTCGTCCAGGGACAACCAGGCAGGGGTACGCCCGTCGGCGCCGAGCCAGTCGACGACGGCGCTGGTCTTGCCAAAGCCCGGTGGCGCCGACAGAACGACGAGCCGAGCCGACTCCGTGTGGGGAAACAGTCGGACCACCCGTGGGCGTGGGACCAGTCCACGTCCGACCCGGGGGACGGACAGCTTGCTGCGGAGCAGGTTCATCGGCACCTCCGGGGGGCCCGTCCCTGGGCGCCCGCTCGATGATGCTATCGCCGGGCGCCACGAGCGGATGATGACGAGGGGATGTTGACGAGGGGATGTTGACGAGGGGATGTTGACGAGGGGATGTTCACGAGGGGATCTCTCTCAGGAGCGGCACGTACGTTCTCCTGCGCTCGGAGCCGTCAAGGTCAAGGATGGACACCGTGAATGGGTCGAACAGGCCCCCGGCGACGGTGGCCCGCATTCAGGATGTGCGCCTCTTCCCAGGCGCCGTGGGGAGTGCTCGATGACCAGGAGCTCCGAGCTGGCCCAGCGTGGCATCGGCCGTCGTCAGCTGCTCGGCGGCTGCCTGGCCGCGTCGTCGATGGCGGCCGTAGGGTGCACGGCGCGTGCTCCGGGTACAAGCATGCACAGCGCCGAGGCCTCCACGACCATGCCGCGGCCCTTTCCTTCGGGCTTCGCCTGGGGAGTGGCAACCTCCGCCTTCCAGATCGAAGGCTCGCTGACCTCGGACGGGCGAACCGCCTCCATCTGGGACACCTACACCGCGGACAAGGCGCACGTCGCCGACCGCAGCAACGCGACGGTCGCCTGCGACCACTACCGTCGATGGGAGGCAGACCTGGACCTGATGAAGCAGCTGGGGCTGGGTTCGTACCGCTTCTCCATCGCCTGGCCGCGCATCGTTCCTGCCAACGACCGACGCATCAACAGCGCCGGCCTGGCGTTCTACGACCGCTTGGTCGACGGGCTGGTCGCCCGCGGCATCACACCCGTCGCGACGCTGTTCCACTGGGACCTCCCGCAGTACCTGCAGGATGCCGGCGGTTGGGAGAACCGCGACTCGGCGGGCTGGTTCGCGGACTACGCACAGGCCGTGTTCGCCAAGCTGGGGGACCGGGTCGGATCCTGGGCCACCATCAACGAGACCAAGATCATCGTCCAGATGGGCTACCAGCAGGGCACCATGGCACCCGGCCAGCGGGATGCGCGAGTCAGCGGCCGCGTCATGCATCACCTCAACCTCGCCCACGGCCGAGCGGTACAGGCATTCCGGGCGTCCGGGGCCGTGGGTCGCATCGGGCCGTGCTTCGCCGTGGCTCCCTGCTATCCCGCCGACGCGTCGGTGCCGCCCGAAGTGGTCGACGGGATCGACCTGCAGGAGAACCGTCTCTACCTCGACCCGCTCCTGCGAGGCGGGTATCCGACCAAGCTGGACCGTCTGGACCCGGGCTTCGTGGCCGGCCTCAACAGCGCAGTCCGTCCGGAGGACGCGGCCGTGATCGCAGGGAAGGTGGACTTCGTCGGTCTGACGTACTACTCGCCGGCCATCGTGGGCTCCACCGGTCCCGTCCAGCGCTACCCGGTGGCCTCGAACCACTGGCAGCAGATCTTCCCGCAGGGGCTGTACGACGTCCTCACTCGGCTTCACCGTGAGTACGACGACCCGTCGATCGTCGTGCTCGAGAACGGCGTGCCCGACGACAGCGGGGAGGACCCGGTCAACGACCAGCGACGGATCGAGTTCCTGCGTAGTCACCTGGTGGCGGCGCAACAGGCCGTGGCCGACGGCGCCCGGCTCACCGGGTACCACGCCTGGTCCTTGCTGGACAACTTCGAGTGGGCGCAGGGATACACCCAGCGCTACGGCCTGGTGCGCGTCGACTTCGACACCCAGAGCCGGACACGCAAGGCCTCAGCGGCCTGGTACGCGAAGGTCATCGCCGCCAACGCGGTGACGGTGTGAGGATGGTAGAGAGGGGTTCGAGGCTGTGTCAGTGGGGGAGAGGTCGACCCGCCCGGAGCCGTTCAGCGCGTACACGACGCCTGAGTTCTGGAACGACGAGCACATCTCGGAGCAGATGCTCGGGTTCCATCTTGATCCCACCTCCGAGCCGGCATCACGGGCTCACGCGTTCATCGATCGTTCCGTGGAATGGCTTGTGCCGGCACTCGGTCTGGGGAAAGGGTCGCGGCTGCTCGACCTCGGATGTGGGCCCGGGCTGTACGCCAACCGGATCGCCGAGCGGGGGATCGAGGTGGTCGGCATCGACGTCTCGAGCAGGTCGCTCGACTTCGCCCGCTCCCAGGCTGTCGCCAGGTCACTGCCCGCCGCCTTCAGGCAGGGCAGCTACCTCGAGAGCGGCCTCGGCGCCGGGTACGACCGGCGATCCTGATCTACGAGGACTACTGCGCCCTCAGCCCGGCCCAGCGGGTGGTCCTGCTGTCCCGCATCCACAACGCCCTCGTACCGGGGGCTCGTCTGCTCTTTGATGTCACCGCCAGGCCGCGTTTCGGGGAGTTCCAGGACGGCGTCGTCGTGGAACCAGACCTCATGGACGGCTTCTGGGCGGTGCCGCCCTACCTGGGTACCGAGGAGACCTGGACCTATCCCGACCGCCATCTCGTCCTGAGGCGGTACACCATCGAGACGGCCACCGATACCCGACAGTTCTGGAACTGGATGCACTGCTTGTCACCAGAGGAGGTCGGTGCGGAGCTGGCCGACGCGGGACTCAGCGCACCGGTCTTGTACGGGGATGTGGCGGGGGCACCCTTCCAGCCCGACGCTCCCACCTTCGCGGTCGTCACTCGACGAGCCCTCTGACTCGGAAGCCAGCGGCCGGTGGACGAGGCCGACCAGTCACATGTGAGACCCGCGAACCCTGGTAGCTGCAGTTCACCCGCACGATTTTGAGGTGGAGGACCCTAGGCGTATAGTTGAAACATCAACTAACCGAAGGGTTCATCCTATGTCCAGCCTCACTGATCTCAAGGGCAGCTACGTCATCGACGCCGCCCACTCCCGCATCGGCTTCAGCGCCCGTCACGCCATGGTGACCAAGGTGCGCGGTGGCTTCAACGAGTTCGAGGGCTCGGCTCAGCTCGACGGCACGAACCCCCAGGCCTCGAAGGTCGACATCACGATCCAGGCTGCCAGCTTCACCAGCGGCCAGGAGATGCGCGACGGCCACGTCAAGGGCGACGACTTCCTTGCCGTCGAGGCGTACCCGACCCTGACCTTCGCGTCGACCGACGTCAAGGTCACTGGCCCGGACTCCTTCGACCTCACGGGCGACCTGACGATCAAGGACCAGACGCACCCGATCACGATCCCGTTCTCCTACGTCGGCACCGCGAAGGACCCCTTCGGCAACGTCCGCTCCGGGTTCGAGGGCGAGACCACGATCAACCGCAAGGACTACGGCATCGTCTGGAACGCGGCCCTCGAGACCGGCGGCGTCCTGGTCAGCGAGAAGGTCACGCTCGACATCGAGATCTCGGCGATCCAGCAAGCGTGATCCCACAGGCCCGGCCGCTGTGAGGCCGGCCGGACGAACCCCCCCACCCTTCCGGGTCGGGGGGTTTCGTCATCCTCAGGGAACCGGGGGGGAAGCCTTCCTGCCGGTAGGAACAGGCCGCCCTGCGACGGCGGCGGTCTGTCGCGCTGCTGCCAGCGACCACCTATTCATGGGGGTGCGCCTGCAGCAGGGACACCAGCTGCAGACGCTCCGTGCATGAGTCTCTGAGTGGCCACGCGCTCGCGCAACCCTTTCCTCCCCAAACTTAGGCAACCTTTACCTAATCAGGCTCGGGGGCACCGAACGCTGCAGTTGAGCACGTGGGCCTTGTCGAGCCTTGCCCCTGGATGGCCTGAAGAGAGCGGTCACGGCGCCAGTCCCGTACGGGTCGGCCCGCTGGTTGGGGTTGATGGCTGAACTGACCACATGTCAAGGTTCCTTCCATGTCTCGTGATCGAACCACCACCTCCTGCGCGGTGCTGCGCTTGCTGGCGGTCCGGAGCGAGGTGTACTGCAACCACAACCGGGCAAGGACAAAAGTCCTTGCCCGGAAGGGTTTCACTAGTCAGTGAGCCATACATCAGTGTGAACCGCGGGCGTGGCGAGACCCTATATGGCTCTCACCAGATACTGCGCGCGAACCATCAACCATCCGGATCGTGCCCGGGTGAGCCTGCAACGCGGTTGGTGTCAGTCGTTGTGGCCGTACTTGGTGATGTAGGCCTCGACGAGCTCGCGGGCCTCACGGTCCTCGATCTGCTTCGGCGGGTGCTTGCTGAAGAAGGCTGCCGGCTCGATGATGGCGCCCGTGAGGCCGTTGTCGAGGGCCAGTTTGCAGCAGCGGATGGAGTCGATGGCGACCCCGGCGGAGTTGGGGGAGTCCTCGACCGAGAGGCGTACCTCGAGGTTCATGGGTACGTCCCCGAAGTGGGTTGACTCGATGCGCAGGAAGCAGATCTTGTTGTCCTTCTGCCACGGGACGTAGTCGGACGGCCCGATGTGGATGTCGTCCGGCGCGATCGACTGGCCCCTGGCCTCGATCATCGAGGTCACGGCCTCGGTCTTCGAGGTCTTCTTGTCCGCCAGGCGCTCCCGCTCGAGCATGTTGAGGAAGTCTGTGTTGCCGCCGGTGTTCAGCTGGTACGTGTGGTTGATCCGCATGCCCCGATCGAGGAACAGGTTCGTCAGCGTCCGGTGCAGGATTGTCGCCCCGACCTGTGCCTTGATGTCGTCCCCGATGACCGGGAGTCCGGCATTCGCGAACTTCTGGGCCCATGCGTCGTTGGAGGCGATGAACACCGGGATGCAGTTCACGAAGCCGCAGCCCGCTTCGATGGCGGCGTTCGCATAGAACTCGGTGGCGAGCGTGGAGCCGACGGGGAGGTAGTTGACCACGATCTCGGTGCCGGCGGCCCTGAGCGCCGAAACGACGTCGACCGGCGCCTGCGCGTCGTCGACCGGGACCAGCTCGGCGGTGTACTTGTTGACGCCGTCCAACCGCGGCCCCTTCTGCACCAGCACGCCCGTCGTCGGGACTTGGGCGAACGTGGTGGTGTTGTTGGGGGCCGCGTAAATCGCCTCCGCGACGTCCTTGCCGACCTTGTCCGCGTTCACGTCGAAGGCGGCCACGATCTCGATGTCACGGATGTGGTAGCCGCCGAAGTTCGCGTGCATGAGACCGGGGATCGACTCGTCGTCGCCTGCGTCCTTGTAGTACTCGATGCCCTGGATCAGGGACGACGCGCAGTTCCCTACGCCAACAACGGCAAGCTTGATCTTGCGGTCCACGATTCTCCTCCGTCAACGCCTGGCGGCGCCCTTCTCCGAACACCTGAAAGCCCAATCAGGTTAGGGCATCACAAGCCGTTCGCATGTCAGACTCGGGGCCTGCTGACACGCGATGTCTCGCACCTGATCGTCGACGTCGCCGACCGTGTCGTCATGCCGCGCCTCCGGCGCTCGCGCGACGTCGCTGAGAAGTCTCCCGGTGACCTGGTCACCATCGCCATGCCCACGCTGAGATCGAGATCGGTGCCGAACTTCGCGCGGGCGACACGGCAGGCCGTCCGACGACGGTTGTTCCAGCCCCTCGGCGGCTAGGCCTCCACCTTGACGGGCGCAGGCTGCCCCGACCCCAGCTGCAGCCGTCCCAGCTCGTGGGCGGCGTGACGGCCGGGTGCACCGTTGAGAGGCGTCAGGCTGGCCCAGCCCTGGCCGATGAGGGACAGTGCGATGGGACTACCGCTGATCGCTCTCGGCGAGCGGGAATACTTCATCCTCGACGGCCGGGGCCGGGGCGGAGTGAGCGCTGGCCGCGAATGTCAGGCCAGGAAGGCCTCACGGCGTCGCTCCTCGATCCGGTTCGGTCCCTTGGCGGTTGCCCGCTGCGCCAGCCCGCCGTGGAGTTCCTCGCCGAGGCCTGCCCCGTTGAGGACGAGCTGGTGCCGGGCCGCCAGCCCGGGTTGCTGGACACGACCACCTAGGTCCACGCCCGGGATGAGCGGGCGGCGGGGCGTCACGCCCTTGCGTCCCGACAGCGCGAGGGAGTCCAGGTGGTTGATCGAGGAGTGTTGCACGGCGATGCTCCTCTCGAGGTGGTCGAGGAGGGAGCAGTCGAGTTCCTGAGGGTGGCGCTGGAGGCGGTCGTCGGCCTCCTTCACGATCCAGCCCGGTGATTGTGCTCATGGTCATCCTTCTTGTTCGGACAGCAGGCGGTCGATGATGGTGGCGGCGGGCGCCGCCATGGTGGAGCGCCAGGAGGTGCCGGCCCACAGCGAGAGCTTCTCGATGTCGCCGGCTTGCGCGGCGGCACGGCGCAGCGGCACGGTCAGCTGGTTGACCGCCGGGTAGGCGGCCGGTGCTTCTGGGCCGTAGGTTTCGATGAAGGCGTTGCGCAGCCCGCGGGCCCACCGGCCGGAGAAGGCCCGGGTGATGACGGTGTCAGTGAACCTCGGGTCGTGCAAGGCGCGCCGATAGGCGGCCGCGGTCCCGGCTTCGTCGGCGTCCAGTAGGGCGGTGCCGACCTGCACGGCGTCGGCGATGCGCAGGGCCGTGGCGACGGCCTCCGGGCCGCCCAGCCCACCGGTCGCGACCAGCGGCAGGTCGGTGGTGGCACGCACGGCTCGGAGCAGTTCGCCGAGTGGCTGGGTGGGTGGGGTCGCCGCCTGGTCGAACGTGGCCCGGTGCCCGCCGGCTTCCGGACCCTGCACGACGAGTGCGTCCACCCCGGACGCCGCGGCAGCCTGGGCTTCGGTCGCGGAGGTCACCGTTGCGAGGGTGTAGCTGCCGGCGGCGCGGAAGCGCCGCACGACCCGGGGGCCGGGCCGGCCGAACGTGAACGACACCACCGGCACCGGGTCGTCGAGCAGGGCGGAGCACTTGGCGTCGAAGGCATCGTCGTCGTCGCGGGGCTGCGGCAGATGCACCCCGAGTTCCACGGCCAGGTCGCCCAAGCGGTCCCGGTAGGTGCGGGCGGCGTCCAGGTCAACGGGACCGCCGGGGAGGAACAGGTTCACCCCGAACACGCCACCCGTCAGCTCACGCACGCGGACGATCTGGGCGTGCAGGTCG
>JACRAA010000361.1 GCA_016213595.1 Actinomycetota bacterium
CTCGCGACCTCGGCGCTCGATGCGCTCCGGCGAGCCCGCGCCCGTGGGACGGCCACGAGCATCGACGCGTCGAGCGTGGGGACCCTCAGAGGCTACGGTCGCGACCGCATGCGTGACCTGCTCGCGGAGCTCGCGCCGGACCATCTCCTCGCCAATGCCGACGAGGCCGCGTTCCTCGGGCTCGGTGAGCCGGACTGTCTCCCGGCCTCCATGATCGTCGTGAAGCACGGATCCGAGGCCACGACGGTACGGACAGGGGACGGCCTGTGCCTCACCGTCCCTGTCGTGACGGTCGAGGAGGTACGGGACACGACCGGCGCCGGTGACGCGTTCGCCGCCGGCTACCTGTCGGCTGTGATGCTCGGGCACGACCCGGCGGCGGCCTGCGGGGCCGGGAACGCCTGGGCAGCCCACGCGCTCACGCGTGCCGGGGCGCTGTAGGGTCGCGGAGACGTACGAAGGGGACATGTACGAAGGGGCACGTACGAAGGGGACAAGCCTTCGGAGGGGAGAAGCATGGCCAGCGAGAGCTCGTTCGACATCGTGAGCAAGGTCGACCGGCAGGAGGTCGACAACGCGATCAACCAGGCGGCCAAGGAGGTGCACCAGCGGTTCGACTTCAAGGGCACCGACTCGACGATCACCTGGGCGGGTGAGGCGGTGGAGCTCGAGAGCTCGACCGAGGAGCGGCTCAAGGCGGTCCTGGACGTCTTCTACTCCAAGCTCGCCCGCCGAGGGGTCGACTTCAAGTCGCTGGAGACGGAGGACCCCAGGTCCTCGGGCAAGCGATGGAAGCAGTCGTGCACCCTGCGCAACGGGATCTCGCAGGAGAACGCCAAGAAGCTCACCAAGCTCATCCGCGACGAGGGCCCCAAGGGCGTCAAGACCCAGATCACCGGCGACGAGGTCCGCGTGTCGAGCAAGTCGCGCGACGACCTGCAGGCCGTCCAGGCGCTCATCAAGGGCCAGGACTTCGACTTCGCCGTCCAGTACGTCAACTACCGCTGACGGCCGACATCCGCTGAGGTCGCGCTAGTCGCCGAACGCCCGCGCGAGGTCCCTCGCCGTCACGTCCTCGAGGCGGGCATGCGACCACCGGGGCATGCGGTCCTTGTCGACCAGCTGCGCCCGGACCCCCTCCGGGAAGTCGTTCTGGTGGACGAGGTGCGTCGCAAGCCGCAGGTCCTGCGCCAGGACCTGCTCGATGCTCGTCATGTCCCTCGCCCGCTCGAGCGCCTGCCAGGTGACGGCGACGGACAGCGGGCAGCGGGAGCGGAGAAGCTCCGCACAGCGGCCCGGGTCGGGCGTCTCCCAGTCGCCGTCCAGCCGCTCGAGCACCTCGGTCGGACTTCCCGCGCCGAAGCACTCGCCGACCCAGCCTTCGAGGGCGGTCTCCGGTGCTCCTCCCGGCGGGGAGGTCTCCCCCGGCTCCTGGGCCTCGACGAACGTGTCCGCGAGGTGGAGGCGCAGGGCGGTCCGGCCGTCGACGGGCAGGCCGGTCAGCGCCAGGTAGACACCGGCGGCACCCGCCCGCGACAGGTGCCAGAGCATGCCCACGTCAGGGAACAGCCCGATCCCCGTCTCCGGCATCGCGAGCCGTGAGGTCGGGTCGACGACTCGCCTGGACCCATGGGCTGACACCCCGAGCCCCCCGCCCATCGTGATGCCGGTCATCCGCGCCTCGTACGGCTTCGGGTAGCTCGCGATGGCCGCGTTGAGTGCGTACTCGTGCCCGAAGAACTCATCCGCGCCCGGGTCGTCGGCAAGGGCCAGCTCGCGCAGCGCACGTACGTCCGCGCCGGAGCACAGCCCCCGGTCGCCGGCGCCTGTCAGCAGCACCTCGTCGACGTGGTCGTCGCCCGCCCACTCGTCCAGGATGCGCGCGAGGTCGTCGACCATCGCTCGCGTCAGCGCGTTGATCGCGGCCGGTCGGTTGAGGACGATCCGGCCGACGCCGTCGACGACGTCCGCGAGCACCTCAGGCATCCCGGTCAAGGGCAGCCACCTCCTAGTCGTCCGCGCCGACAGCGTCCAGGTCGCGCTTGCGAGACCGTTCGTGATGGATGGCCTGCCAGGCCAACGGGCCCAACGCAGCGATGCCCAGCGCGACGGCCCCGTTCCGCCAGGCCAGGTTGATGGCCGAGTAGCTCAGCAGCACGATCGTCGTCCACAGGGCGACCCGCTGGATGCGTTCCGACGGCTTGGTGAGCGGCAGGAGCAGGGTTCCCCAGAGGACGTACCAGGAGTGGAGGGCGGGCCCCGCGAAGGCGACCAGCAGGTACGACCAGCTCAGGAAGAACAGGGGCTGCTTGCGTCCCTTGACCACCGCCAGGAGGAGCACGCCGATGACGGCGATGCCGATGCCGATGCTGCGCGCCAGCCGGATCGCCGCATGCTGGCTGGAGTCCAGCTGGAAGTAGTTGAGGACGAGCTGGATCCCCTGGCCGATGACAGTCGCCGGGGAGACCGTGACGACCAGGCCGGGGACGTTGACGGCGTTGAGCCAGCCGAACCCCAGGCCGCACGCCAGCGAGACGAGCACGAACGTGCCGATGGCCAGGAGACAGCTCACGGCCACCTTGCCGACCGTACGGGCGATCTGCCACCCCTTCCAGGTGGTCAGCGGGTCGACCAGCAAGGGCAGCGCGTACGCCGCGAGGAACGCCGGCTGCTTGATGGCGGCCGCGACGCCGACGACGACGGCGCCGACGGCCCACATGCGGTTCTTGAGTGCCAGCCACAGCGCGAGCACGACGAGGCCCATCATGAGCGCGTCGTTGTGCGCGCCGCCGACGAAGTCGAGGACGAGCAGCGGGTTGAGGGTGGCGAGCCAGGCGGTCAGCTGCGCGTCCACTCCCCTGGCATGGGCGATCCTCGGCAACAGCACCACGATGAGCACCACGCCGACCAGAGCCGGGATGCGCATGAGGACGCCCGACAGGTACGGCTGGAGCCCGGACGCGACCACGATGAGCTCTTGGAGGCGGAGGCTGAGCGGACCGTACGGCGCGGGCGTGAACCGCCACACCCATGACACCTGGTCGGCGAACGCGCCGGGAAGGATGCCGGGCCCCGCTTCGTACGGGCTCACGTCGTTGACGAGCATCCACCCCTGCGCCGCGTAGCTGTAGGCGTCGCTGCTGAACGTGGGCGGCCCCAGGAGCAGCGGGAGGGACCAGATCGTCAGCACAGCCCACGGCTTGACGTCCGCCCCGACCGTCGGACGGAACCTGAACCAGGCGTGCACGAGAAGGAAGATCCCGAGCACGACGATGAGCGTGCAGAAGAGCTTCACGGGCGCGTTGTCGAGGTGCATCGCCCGAAGCGGGTCCCACAAGGGCGAGTTCTGCGGCAGGTACGCGGGGGTGAGCGAGCCGAGAAGGATGAGGAACGTGCCGAGCATGCCGGTACGGGTGGGCAGCACACGCCACGCCGCCAGAAGGTCGTCGAGGACGCTGCGCACGCTCACGGACACGGCCACCTCCCCTCTCGCGCAGACCAGCCTAGGGGCAGGCTCCTCGGACCGTCCGCCGCGGTGCCCTCGGGGCACGCCGGGCGGTCGCCCGTTACTCCTGTGAGGGCAGAGGTACCGAGGGGTCCCTGACCAGACCCGGCCGTACGGGCGGTGGGGGCACGAGGCGCTCGTCCCAGGCGAGCGCGTCGAACGGGCACTCCTCGATGCAGATCCCGCAGTACAGGCAGGTCCCGTAGTCGATCGTGAACGCGTCGAGGACCTGGTGCGTGCGCTGGCGGGCGCCGGCGGGCAGGTCGGGCACCGGCTCGGCGTGCGAGCTGAGGCTGATGCACCACGCGGGGCACTCGACGACGCAGATCAGGCAGCTGGTGCAGCGGGAGCGGTCGAGCGCGATGGAGGCGTGCCGCGGCGCCGGGACCGGGCTGTACGAGCCGGCCGTCATCGGCGTCTCCGTCCGGGAGCTGCGACGACGTCCGCGGGGTCTGGAGGTCCGGCGTCAGCCGGCCGGTCACCCCACACCGCTGGGTCGGGCACGCCCGGCGGGGACTGGCGACGACGTCCGTCCTCCGCGCCGCCCTCGTCGGCCGGCCACGGTGTGACCGCCCTGGCCGCGAGGACGTCGTCCTTGCGCAGCGGCCAGCCGCCGGGATGCCCGGGCTGTCCCTCGCCGGCGAGCAGGAGCGGGCGAGGGGCAAGCGGCAGGCCGTCCGCACCGAGGAACGTCACGCCGTACAGCTCAGCGGTCTCCCGCTCGTGCCAGCCCGCACCCGGGATGAGAACCCGCAGTGTGGTGAGCCTGGGCACAGTCCTCGGCAGGCGGGTCTCGAGCCGTACGCCGGAGCCGTCCAGCCGGTCGAACCGCACGACCACCCGCAGCTCGTCAGCCTGGCCGATCTCGTCGCACGCGCTGAGCCAGTCGAAGGAGAGCGACGGATCCGCGCTGAACAGGGTCGAGACCTCGTCGTACCAGTCGGCCGGCTCGACGCGTCGTA
>JACRAA010000362.1 GCA_016213595.1 Actinomycetota bacterium
ATCCGTGGCGTCCTGCCCGGGGTCGCAGTTGTCGCCCTTCACGTCCTTGACGCACAGGAAGGCGGAGATCTCGATCTTGTCGTACCAGCGGTCCTTGAGGAGGTCGACCTGACGGGCGGCGAGCAGTCCGGCGCCGAACAACGACAGCGAGACCCACATGGTCACCACGACCGCGAGCGTCATGCTGGCGTTGCGGCGCAGGCCGCTCCACGTCTCAGAGAAGGTGTGTCGCATTGAAAGTCTCCTACCGCGCCCCGTAGACGCCCTTGACCTGGTCGCGGACGATCTGGCCCGCGTCCAGCTCGATGACGCGCTTGCGCATCTGGTCCACGATCGCCGAGTCGTGGGTGGCCATGACGACAGTCGTGTCCGCACGGTTGATGCGGTCGAGCAGCTTCATGATCCCGACGCTGGTGGCCGGGTCGAGGTTGCCGGTGGGCTCGTCCGCGATGAGGATGCGGGGCCGGTTGACGAAGGCGCGCGCGATGGCGACGCGCTGCTGCTCGCCGCCGGAGAGCTCCTCCGGAAGCCGGTCGCCCTTGCCCGCAAGCCCGACCAGCTCCAGCGTCTCGGGGACGACCTTCTTGATGACCGAGGACGGCTTGCCGATGACCTGGAGGGCGAAGGCGACGTTCTCGTGCACCGTCTTGCCGGGCAGCAGCCGGAAGTCCTGGAAGACGGTGCCGATCTGCCGCCGCAGGCCGGGGATCTTCCACGCCGGCAGCCTGCTGATGTCCTTGCCCGCCACGTACACATGGCCACGGGTCGCGCGGTACTCCCGGAGGATCAACCTCAGGAAGGTCGACTTGCCGGAGCCCGAGGTGCCCACGAGGAACACGAACTCGCCCTTCTCCACCTCGAGGCTCACGTTCTTGAGGGCCGCGCGCTGCTGCCCTTCGTACACCTTCGAGACGTCTTCGAATCTGATCACAGCTCACCCTTGGCCGGGATCGGGGACAGGGAAGTTCCTGAGATTTCTCAGCCGGCCTCGTCAGAGTGTAGGCGTCGGACCTGGGAGCGAACGACACGACGCGCTACGCGGGCACCAGGAGCAGCCCGCGGGCGGGCGTCAGGCCTGCTGCATGCGCCAGCGGACGCCGGCGTCGATGAAGCCGTCGATGTCGCCGTCGAACACGGCATCGGGGTTGCCGACCTCGTGGTCCGTACGGAGGTCCTTGACCATCTGGTACGGGTGCAGCACGTAGCTGCGCATCTGCGAGCCCCACGAGTTCCCGCCGTCGCCCTTGAGCTGGTTGAGCTCGGCGGCGCGGTCGGCCCTCGCCTTCTCCAGCAGCCGTGACTGGAGCACACGCAGCGCAGCGGCCTTGTTCTGCAGCTGGGACTTCTCGTTCTGGCAGCTCACGACGATGCCGGTGGGCAGGTGCGTGATGCGGACCGCCGAGTCCGTCGTGTTGACGGACTGGCCGCCGGGGCCGGACGAGCGGAAGACGTCGACCCGGATGTCCTGCTCCGGGATGTCGATGTGGTCGGCCTCCTCGGTGACGGGAAGCACCTCCACACCGGCGAAGGAGGTCTGGCGGCGGCCCTGGTTGTCGAAGGGCGAGATGCGTACCAGCCGGTGGGTTCCCTGCTCGACGGACAAGGTGCCGTACGCGAACGGTGCCTTCACGGAGAAAGTGGCGGACTTGATGCCGGCCTCCTCGGCGTAGGACGTGTCGTACACCTCGACGGGGTACGAGTGACGGTCCGCCCAACGCAGGTACATGCGGAGCAGCATCTCGGCGAAGTCCGCGGCGTCCACTCCCCCGGCCTCCGACCGGATCGTGATCAGCGCGTCGCGCTCGTCGTACTCGCCGGACAGCAGGGTGCGCACCTCGAGCGCCTGGATCTCGGGGTGGATCCGGTTGACCTCCCGGCGGACCTCGTCGACGGTTCCCGGGTCGGACTCCTCCTCGGCCAGGTCGACCAGCACGCTCAGGTCGTCCAGACGGCTCCTCAGACCGGTGATGCGCTCGACCTCGGCCTGCGCGCGGGAGAGCCGGGAGGTGACCTCCTGGGCATGCTCCTGGTCGTTCCACAGGTCCGGCGCCGCGACCTCTTCGGACAGCAAGCGGATCGTCTCGCGCTTGCTCGGCACGTCGATGACGGCCTCGATCGAGGTGAGCGTACGGTCGAGGTCGCCGAGCTCGGCGCGGATGTCATCAATCTGTCCCACGTGCGACGACTGTACCGGGAGCGGCGAATGTCGTACGCCACGCGGCGGCTCTGGCAGGATGCGCGGGTGAGACGGACCCGCCTGTTGGAGGCCGCCGACGCTGTCCGGCTGGCCGGTCTCGTCCAGCGCAGCCGTGCCTACCTCGCGCCGTGGGAGCCGGTCCGACCGGAGACGTACTTCACGCTCGACGGACAGCGGGACGTCGTGGCCCAGTCGCTGGAGCGGTACGCCGAGGGAGCGCACGTGCCTCACGTCATCCTCGACGACGAACGACAGGTCGTGGGGCGGATCAACCTCAACAACGTCGTGCGGGGTGCCTTCCAGTCGGCGAGCGTCGGCTACTGGCTGGCGGAGGAGGCGGCAGGGCGTGGACTCGCCACCGCGGCTCTCGCCGAGATGGTGCAGGTGGGCTTCAACGAGCAGGGACTGCACCGGCTCGAGGCCGGCACAGTCCCTGACAACATCCGCTCGCAGCGGGTCCTGCTCCACAACGGGTTCGTACAGTTCGGTCTGGCTCCGCGCTACCTCAGCATCGCCGGCCGCTGGCAGGACCACCTGCTCTTCCAGCGCCTGGCCGACGACTGAGGCAGCGAGTCAGTCCCTCCCTCGATGAGGGAGAGGCTGACGGTTGAGGGATCAGCTGATGTGAGGGATCAGCTGATGTGAGGGATCAGCTGATGTCGCCGCGGTAGGCGCCGGTGGCGGTACCACGCGACTCGATGAACTTCTTGAACCGCTCGAGGTCTCCCTTGGCCCGTGCCTTCACGAGGCCGAGCTTGTCCCCGATCGTCTCGAGTGCGCCCTCGGGGACGGTCACCATCTGGAGGGTCACCCGCGTGTTCGCGTCGTCGAGCCTGTGGAACGTGACGACCCCGGCATGGTCCGTGCCGGACACGCTGTTCCAGGCCACCCTCTCGTCAGGGTGCTGCTCGGTGATCCTGGCATCGAACTCGCGCTCGACCCCGCCGATCTTGATCCGCCAGTGAGTCATGTCGTCACCCACCTGCGTGACCTGCTCCACTCCCTCCATGAACTGGGGGAACTCCTCGAACTGGGTCCACTGGTTGTACGCGACCTGGATCGGGACGGCTACATCAATGTTCTCGACTACATCACTCATTCCGAACCTGTACCCGACGGTCCTGCCACCAAACCCCCACCTGCCTCCCGCATGAGCGACAGTGCGCTGTCCACTGCGTATGCGGTGTCGAGAAGCATCGTGGGGTTCGTCCGGGGCATCGGCGAGATCACACCGTCGCCGCGCGCATCATCGACAGGGATGCCGACGAGGTGCACGACGTCGAGCGTGCCGTCCGCCCGTACGAGCCGGCTCGTGACCGGGTCGATGTCCGGCGACGCGCCTGGCTTGGGCAGGCCGTCGGGTCCACGTCGCGTGTACGGACGGGCGCGGCCGGCGCCCACCAGTGAGGTCGTCACGTCGTCCTGTGTCCGCGCGAGATGGTGGTTGCGCATCCAGGCGTCGACGAGCATCCGCGACCGTACGGTGGAGTCGGGGACAGCCGGCGAGCAGGCGACGAAGCCGTCGTCCTGGACCCCCACCCGCGTCGACGGCCCGATGAAGTGGACCAGGCCGGCGCGGTGCAGGGCCAGGAGCTGACGGTTGCGGAACGCTGGCGGCCCGCTGCCCACCATGCCGCCGAACGCGAGCAGCGAGCCGAGCCCCTCGTCGTGGGACACGGCGTCACTCGCGTCGAAGCTGAGGAGGTGGATGGCGAGCTTGCGCGAGACGCTGATGGCCCACAGCCCGGCCTTCAGCGCCGAGTGGACGCCGAGCTCGGCCTCCGCGAGGTCGTCGGCCACATAGCCGGCGACGAACGCGTCGTACGCCGAGGGACCCGCGAAGGGGCCGCGTGCAGGATCGGCGGCCAGGGCGAGGTCGAACGCGAATCCGGGCTCCACGTACGGGGCGACGTCGGCGTCGACCGATTCGGGCGTGGCCGTCGAGATGGCGGCAAGCACCGGCTCGAGACCCGCGGGGAGTACAGCGGGCGTCTCCACGGCAAGGGTCCGGTAGTACGCGGTGTACGCGTCCCTGACGACGAGCGGCCAGACCTCCCGCGCGAAGTCGATCGGCCGCGAGACCGTGGACCAGTCGCGAGCGTGCAGGTGCTCGAGGGCTGCTCCGGGCGGCAGCCCGCCGTACAGCGACTTGGCACGGAAGGGGACGCCGCGCCGCGACCCGACGTGCAGGACGGGCTCGTCGCC
>JACRAA010000363.1 GCA_016213595.1 Actinomycetota bacterium
GTGAGCAGGAAGGGCCAGGCGCGGTCGAGACCGGACAGCCAGCCCGAGATCCAGCCGAAGGGCGCCGTGACCAGCAGCACCGCCGTTCGCTGCATCGCCATGACCCGCGAGCGCTCCGCCTGGTCCACATGCAGCGCGAACAGCGACCAGGACAGCATGAACAGGATCCCGGCACCGAAGGCGTCGAGCACCAGGCACAGCGCCAGCAGGACGTACGTGCCGAGTCCCGCTGTGGCGCCCGCGGGAACGAGGACGAGCAGTACCTGGCCCGCGAGGTAGCTGAGGAAGCCCCACAGCGTCGGCCGCTTCAGGTCCACGCCGTGCGTCAGGCGTGGGATCACGGTGAAGAAGAACGTCACCGCGAGGATCGAGCGGACCATGGGGAAGAAGGGCAGCAGCGGGTCGGGCACGCCGAGGCGCTGGTTGACCACGAGCTGCCAGAACGTGTTGTTGACGAGTGTCACCGCGCCGACGATGGCCGCGATGACGAGCGACAGGAGAGTGCCCTTCGACGTCCAGAAGAGCCGGAGCACGTGCCCGGACCCGGCGAGGAGGCTCCACACGCTGGCGCCTCTGGTCTGCTCACGACGCAGTCGGCCCGTCCGGGTCTCGGTCGTCGTCCGGTACAGCAGGACGATCTTCGCGGTCATGATGACGAAGGCGTTCACGTACAGGATCCGGACAGCCGGCACGAGACCGAACCGCGAGACCAGGACTGCGGCGATGGGTGCGAACAGTGCCGAGAACTCTCCCGCGACCTTGATGAGGGAGTAGACCCGCGTGATGAGCGACCGGTTGAGGTCCTCCACCAGCAGGCAGTCCCACGCGTTCGTCGCGAGCTGGAAGGCACCGTTCACGACGGACGCGAGCAGGAACGCCCAGAAGTCGTGGGCGACGGCCCACACGAGGCAGGGGATCGACCAGGCGAGGACGTCGGCCCAGGCCGTCGTGAGGCGTCTCCCCAGCTTGTCCGTGAGCGCACCGCTGACGAGGCTGAAGGCGACCTGGGACAGTGTGGAGACCGTCGCGAGGAGGCCGATCTGCTCGTCGGAGAGGCCGAGCGCGAGCATGAAGACCGACGCGTACGGGATGACGAGCATCATGGAGAGCCCCCACATGGGCTCCGTGTAGACGCAGGCCCGAGCGTTCCCCCGCAGGCTGAACAGGCTGTGGAGCAGCAGGTTTCGGGTGGGTGGCACGAGGGTCAGTCAACCAGGGTTCGGGGGGTGCGGGTCGCGCTAGACCAGTGGCCGGAAGGGCGCGATGACGCGTTCTGAGAGACGCACGGCCAGGGAGCGGCGGCGCCACTCCTCGCTGGTCAGCTCGACGCAGTTCTGGAGGTCGTTGGCGAACACCTGCTCGAGGGTGGCGGCGACGTCCTCGGAGAAGATCTCGACGTTGACCTCGTAGTTCCCGGCCAGGCTGAGCCGGTCCAGGTTGGCCGTCCCGACGGTCGACCAGACGCCGTCGATCGTGGCGGTCTTCGAGTGGATCATGGCGTTCTGGTACAGGTGGAGCTTCACGCCGCCGGCCAGCAGCTCGTCGTAGCAGCCACGGCTCATCCAGTCCGCCAGCGCGTGGTTCGACTGGTCCGGCAGGATGATCGACACCTCCACGCCCCGCTCGGCGGCGTTGAGCAGGGAGCGGGTGAGGTCCGCGTCCGGGATGAAGTACGCATGGGTCATCAGCACCCGGCTCGTGGCCCGCTCGATCGCCTCGAGGTACATGTTCCGGATGGGGTAGACCAGGTAGCGCGGCAGGTTCCGGTGGATGGTGATCCGCGAGTCCCAGGTCCGTGGCGGCGCGGGGAGCTGGGGGCGGTGTCCTCCCGGCCCCGAGTTCCACAGGTCGACGAAGGCGAAGTCGAGGTCGGCGACCACCGGGCCGCGGAGCCGCACGTGCGTGTCGCGCCAGTACTTCTCGTACAGCGCACCGATGTTGTACCCGCCGAGGAAGCCCACCTCGTGGTCGACCACGAGGATCTTCCGGTGGTCGCGACCCGAGTTGCGGGGGTCGAGCGCGTGCAGGCCGCCACCACCGAACATCGGGTGCCGTCGGACGAGGATCGAGGGCGGGAACGAGTAGAACGACGGCCGTACGACGAGGTTCGCGAAGGTGTCGAACATCACGCAGACCTTCACGCCCCGATCGGCGGCGGCGATCAGCGCCTCCTTGAACGCCGCTCCGACCTCGTCGCCCTTCCAGATGAACGTCTCGAAGTAGATGACCTCGCGGGCGTCGGCGATCGCCGACAGCATGTCGCGGTACAGGTCTCTGCCGTACGTGTAGACGGTGATCTCGGCACCCGCTGCATCGGTGTCCACAGGGGGCAGGACGGGAAACGTGGCTGCCGGACGGTGCTTGCGGCCGCTGTAGCGGGCCGCGTAGATGCCGCTGACCACCGCCGCCTCGAGCCCGAACACGAGGGTTGCGACGGCGACGGCGAGCCTGCCGACCTGTCCCCGTCCACCCATGGCGAAAGCGTAGCGGCGGCGGCGGGCGGGGCCGGACGGCTGGAGGAGTCCGCGCGACAGGTTCGCTGTGCCGGCGCGTCGGAGGCCGGAAGTAGAGTGCGAGGCGCGATGACCGACTCACTGTTCCCTGACCTGTTCAGCTTCGACGCAGCACCGGAGGCGGCTCAGGCCCAGAACGCACCTCTGGTCCAGGAGGTGGCGCCGTCAGCCGAGCGTCGCCGCAGGACGCACCGTGCTCCCGACCTGCTGAAGGGTCTCAACGGGCCCCAGCGGGAGGCGGTGCTCCACGAGGGCTCGCCCGTCCTCGTGGTCGCCGGGGCGGGCTCGGGGAAGACGCGCGTGCTCACGCGACGGATCGCCCACCTGGTCGCCGAGCGCAACGTCCATCCCGGGTCGATCCTGGCCATCACGTTCACCAACAAGGCGGCGGCCGAGATGCGGTCACGGGTCGGTGAGCTCGTCGGGGGACGGGCCCGGCTGATGTGGGTGTCGACGTTCCACTCGGCCTGCGTGCGGATCCTGCGCCAGGAGATCGACAGCTTCGGGATGAAGCGCACGTTCTCGATCTACGACGACATCGACTCGAAGCGGCTCATGACGATGGTGACGAACGAGCTGAACATCGACCCGAAGCGGTTCCCGCCGCGCGCGCTGCTCAACTGGGTCTCCGACCAGAAGAACGACCTGGTCGACCACGAGACCGCGATGCGGAACGCGGTCGGCCCGGTACAGGAGACGTACGCCCAGGCGTACGCGACGTACCAGCGTCGTCTCGCCGCGGCTCAGGCCCTCGACTTCGACGACCTCATCATGATGACCGTCAACCTGTTCCAGGCCTTTCCCCAGATCCGTGAGGACTACCGGAGACGGTTCCGTCACGTGCTCGTGGACGAGTACCAGGACACGAACCATGCGCAGTACGTGCTGATCCGCGAGCTGTGCGGCCCCACGGATGCTGCGGGGGAGGGGAAGAGCGTCGAGCCGGCCGAGCTCATGGTCGTCGGCGACTCCGACCAGACGATCTATGCCTTCCGGGGCGCCACGATCCGCAACATCCTCGACTTCGCCGACGACTTCCCGGGGGCCCGGACCATCCTCCTGGAGCAGAACTCCCGGTCGACCGGCAACGTCCTCAACGCTGCCAACGCCGTGATCTCCCGAAACCCGAACCGTCCGGAGA
>JACRAA010000364.1 GCA_016213595.1 Actinomycetota bacterium
AACTTCAAGGTCGGCGTTCAGCAGGGTGAGTCCCTGCTCGCCGGTCTGGCTGCCTCGGGCAAGCCGAAGCCCTGGAACGTCGAGCTGTTCGCCGGGTCCCCCGACGACAACAACGCGACCTTCTTCTTCAACGGCGCGATGAGCATCCTGAAGCCGAAGATCGACGACGGCACCATCAAGATCGCCTCCGGTGAGACGGACTTCAAGGTCGTCGCCACCCTGCGTTGGGATGCTGCCACCGCCAAGAAGCGCATGGAGAACATCCTGACCAAGTCCTACGCATCGAGCGACGTCAACGGCGTCCTCGCCCCGTACGACGGCATCTCCCGCGGCATCATCGCTGCCCTCAAGGGCTCGGGCTACGGCTCGGGTGGCAAGGCTCTCCCGGTCGTCACCGGCCAGGACGCCGAGCTGGACAGCGTGAAGTCGATCCTCGCCGGTGAGCAGTACTCCACGATCTTCAAGGACACGGCCGAGCTCGCGAAGGCGACCGTCAAGATGATCCAGGAGATCACCACCAAGGCGACCGTCACGGTCAACGACACGAAGACCTACGACAACGGCATCAAGGTCGTCCCGACCGAGCTGCTCCAGCCCGTACCTTGCGACAAGTCCAACTGCAAGAAGATCCTTCTTGACGCGAAGTACTACACGGAGAGCCAGCTGGGCTGACACCACCTGGTGTAGGCGTGCGGGGCGGTTCTCCGCCCCGCACGCACTCTCAGACCCACATCGGCCAGAAGGAGCACCATGACAGACACGATCCTCTCCATGCGGGGGATCACGAAGGAGTTCCCAGGGGTGAAGGCCCTGGAGAACGTGACCTTCGAGGTGGAGCGCGGCGAGATCCACAGCATCGTCGGCGAGAACGGCGCCGGGAAGTCCACCCTGATGAAGGTGCTGTCCGGCGTCTACCCCTTCGGAACGTACGAAGGCGAGATCCACTACGACGACCAGCTGGTCAAGTTCCGCAACATCCGCGAGTCGGAGCACGCGGGTATCGCGATCATCCACCAGGAGCTCGCGCTGATCCCCGAGCTGACCATCGTCGAGAACCTCTACCTCGGCAACGAGGTCGCCACCAGGGGCGTCATCAACTGGCTCGAGGCCGGCAAGAAGGCCAAGGAGATCCTCGCGCGAGTGGGGCTCCACGAGGACCCCAACACCCAGATCAAGAACATCGGCATCGGCAAGCAGCAGCTCGTGGAGATTGCGAAGGCGCTCTCCAAGAACGTCCGGCTCCTCATCCTCGACGAGCCGACCGCAGCGCTCAACGACGCCGACTCCGCCCACCTGCTCGGCATCCTTCGGGAGCTCAAGGCCGAGGGCATCACGAGCATCATGATCAGCCACAAGCTCAACGAGATCGAGGCGATCTCCGACTCGATCACGATCATCCGCGACGGACGCACCATCGAGACGCTCGATGTCGGTGCCGGCGGCGTGAACGAGGACCGGATCATCCGGGGCATGGTCGGCCGCGACCTGAACCACCGCTTCCCGGACCACGAGCCGAAGATCGGCGAGGTCATCCTCGACATCCGCGACTGGACCGTGGCCCATCCCGACGACGCGAACCGCCTTGTCGTCAAGGGGGCGTCCGTCCACGTCCGCGCCGGTGAGATCGTCGGGCTCGCGGGCCTCATGGGCGCCGGACGTACCGAGTTCGCTCGCAGCGTGTTCGGGCAGTCGTACGGCGTGAAGCTGTCCGGCAGCGTCACCATCCACGGGAAGAGCGTGGCTCTGCGTACCGTGCAGCAGGCCATCGACGCGGGCCTCGCGTACGTGACCGAGGACCGCAAGGCGCTCGGCCTCAACCTGCTCGACACGATCAAGGTCTCCACCACGGCCGCTGGCCTGAAGAGGATCTCGCCGAACGGTGTGGTCAACGAGTTCCGCGAGGTGCAGTCGGCCAACTCCTACTTCAAGGCCCTCCGCGTCAAGGCTCCGACGATCGAAGAAGGCGTCGGCAAGCTCTCGGGCGGCAACCAGCAGAAGGTCGTCCTCGGCAAGTGGATGTTCACCGAGCCCGAGGTGCTCATCCTCGACGAGCCCACACGAGGCATCGACGTGGGCGCGAAGTACGAGATCTACGAGATCATCAACCAGCTCGCGGACGCCGGCAAGGGGTGCTTCGTCATCTCCTCGGAGCTGCCGGAGCTGCTCGGCATCTGCGACCGCATCTACACCCTCTCCGCAGGCGTCATCACGGCCGACGTGGCCCGGGCCGACGCTGACCAGGAGACCCTCATGCGCTACATGACTCAACGAAAGGCTGACTGACGATGACCACCCAGACCGCCGTCGCTCCCGCTGCGGCGCCCGAGTCGACGGGATCGCAGATCACCAAGGCCCTCGGCGGCAACTTCCGTCAGTACGGCATGATGATCGCGCTCGGCGCCCTGATCCTGCTGTTCGAGGTCCTCACCAATGGGCTGTTCCTCCAGCCGCGCAACGTCACGTCGCTCCTGGTGCAGAACGGGTACGTCCTCATCCTGGCGATCGGCATGGTGATGGTCATCATCGCCGGCCACATCGACCTGTCGGTGGGCTCGGTCTGTGCGTTCGTGGGTGCGACCGTTGCGATGTCGATGAAGATGTGGCACTTCCCGATGCCGGTGGCCATCCTTTTCGGGATCGCGCTCGGGATCCTCGTGGGCATGTGGCAGGGGTTCTGGGTGGCGTACGTGGGCATTCCCGCGTTCATCGTCACGCTCGCCGGCATGCTCCTGTTCCGCGGACTCGACCTCATGATCCTCAACGCCGAGTCCATCGTCGTGCCCGAGAACTTCCAGAAGATCGCGAACGGCTACCTGCCTGAGATCGGCGGAAAGGGCATGCCGTACCACCTCATCACCGTGGCCCTCACGGTGATCGCCATCGCAGCCTTCGCCTGGAGCGAGCTGCACAACCGGGCGGACCTCAAGAAGTACGGCATGCCCCAGTCCCCGCTGTGGACGTCGGTGGCCAAGATCGTCGTCGTCGGCGGCGTCATCGCCCTCTTCGGCATGCTTCTCGCCTCGTACAAGGGTGTGCCGGTGGTCGGACTGATCCTGTTCGGCCTCGTGCTCATCTACACGTTCGTCACGCAGCGGACCGTTCTCGGCCGTCACATCTACGCCGTCGGCGGCAACGCCAACGCGGCCCGACTGTCGGGCGTCGACATCCGCCGGGTGTCGTTCTTCGTCATGGTCAACATGGGCCTGCTGGCCGGAATCGCCGGCATGGTGTTCACCGCGTACCTCAACGCGGCCAACCCCAAGGACGGCACGGGCTTCGAGCTCGACGCGATCGCGGCCGTGTTCATCGGTGGCGCGGCGGTGGCGGGCGGTGTCGGCAAGGTCTCCGGGTCGATGATCGGTGGCTTCGTCATGGGCGTGCTGAACCTCGGCCTCGCGAACCTCAGCGTCGACTCCAACTGGATCCAGATCATCAAGGGCCTCGTCCTGCTCTCCGCCGTCGCGTTCGACGTGCTGAGCAAGGTGCGCGGCAAGCCGAGCTTCATCGGCATGATCATCAACGGCTTCTCGAGGAACGCCTCCGTTACGGCCGAGCAGTCACCCGTCCGGGCGGGTGAGGCTCCGTCGCAGAGCGCGGTGCAGCACGTTGCGACCAGTTCGCACGACGTCCTCCCTGAAGGCGTCGAGGAGAAGCTGTCGACCGCCGACGCGCCGCTGCACGGAAGCGAGCGCGAGTAGTCCCGAGTAGTCAGTGCGAGTAGTCCCGAGCAGTCATTGTCTGACGGCGGTCCGGTCCTCCGGGCCGCCGTCGCACGTCGGGGGTGAGCGGGGTCGAAGCGCGTTCAGACCTCGGCGACCAGGAGCAGGACGTCGTCCCCGTACGCTTCGAGCTTCTTGGCACCGACACCGCTGATCCTCGACAGCTCGTCGACGCGCGACGGCCGCCGCGAGGCGATCGCCACGAGCGTCGCATCAGGAAAGACGACGTAGGCCGGCACGGACGCTGCCTTCGCGGTCTCTGCCCGCCACGTCCGGAGCCGCTCGAAGAGATCACGGTCGGCAGGGCCGAGGTCGGCGGCGGCCGCCGAGCGCGAAGCCGGGGCGCCGCTGGCGTCGAGCCTCCTGCGCGAGGCACGCCGACCGCCGGCGACGACGTCCTGACGCAGCTCGACTGTCCGCTCGCCCCTCAGCACTGGCCAGGCATCCTCAGTGATCGTGATCGCGCCGTGCTCGCTGGACACGGCGAGAGCACCGGCCGCGAGCAGGTGCCTGACCACGGCCCGCCACTGCTGCTCCACAAGCTCCGTGCCGATCCCGAACGTGCTGAGCTCGTGATGGCCCCACTGCTCGACCTTCGCGGTGCGACGGCCCAGCAGGATGTCGATGAGCTGTCCCGCCCCGAAGCTCTGGTTGCGCTCGCGCTTCAGCCGGACGACCGTCGAGAGCAGCTTCTGGGCCGCCACCGTCCCGTCGTACACGTCGGGCGGAGTGAGGCACGTGTCACAGTTTCCGCAGGCGCCGGACGGCTCGCCGAAGTAGTCCAGCACCAGGGCGCGACGGCAGGACAGCGCCTCGCACAGGCCCAGCATGGCGTCCAGGTGCTGTCCCAGTCGCCGCTTGTGCCCCGCGTCGCCCTCCGAGGTGGCGATGAACTGGCGCTGCTGGACGACGTCGGCGAGTCCGTACGCCATCCAGGCCGTTGCCGGCAGCCCGTCCCTCCCTGCGCGACCGGTCTCCTGGTAGTAGCCCTCGATGCTGCGCGGCAGGTCGAGGTGCGCCACGAACCGTACGTCCGGCTTGTCGATGCCCATCCCGAACGCGATCGTGGCCACCATGACGACCCCGTCCTCGCGCAGGAAGCGGGACTGGTTCTCGGAGCGCACCTCGGCGGGAAGGCCCGCGTGGTACGGGAGTGCCTGGATCCCCTGCCGTACCAGCGCCTCGGCGGTCTTCTCCACGGACGCTCGGGAGAGCCGGTAGACGATGCCCGCGTCGCCCGGGTGCTCCGTGCTGATCAGCTCCACGAGCTGGTCGAGCACCTGGCCCTTCGGGAGGATCCGGTACGTGATGTTCGGACGGTCGAAGCTCGCGACGTACTGCTCGGCCCCCTCCAGGCCCAGCCGCAGCACGATCTCCCGGCGGGTATCGGCGGTGGCGGTCGCGGTGAGCGCGATCCGCGGCACCTCGGGCCAGCGCTCGCCCAGCACCGAGAGCCGCAGGTAGTCGGGCCGGAAGTCGTGGCCCCACTGGGAGACGCAGTGTGCCTCGTCGATCGCGAACACCGACACGGAGAGCCGGTCCAGGAAGTCCTGGGTCCGGGCGAGGCCCACCCGCTCCGGCGCGAGGTACAGCAGGTCTAGCTCTCCGGCGAGGGCGGCCTGCTCGGTCCGCCGCTGCTCCTCGAGCGTCTGTGTGGAGTTGAGGTAGCCGGCGCGGACGCCGAGGGCGTCGAGCGCGGTCACCTGGTCGTGCATGAGCGCGATGAGAGGTGAGACGACGACCCCGACGCCGGGCCGTACCATCGCGGGGATCTGGTAGCAGAGCGACTTCCCGCCTCCCGTCGGCATGAGCACCAAGGCGTCACCGCCCGCGACAACCTGCTCGATCACCTGTTCCTGGAAGCCCCTGAACGTCTCGTAGCCGAAGGTGGCACGCAGCACCGCCTGAGCGGTCATCGGGGCCTGGGACATGGTCGCCATGGTACGGGCGCCGTCTGACACCTCGGCCCGTACAGCCCGGGCCTGGTCACGCCCTCCCTCCGACCTGCCACCGTGCCGCACGGGCTGTACGGTCGTGCCCAGACCCTCGACCTCCGTTCCGTCGTCGTAGACAGGCCTCACATGCTCCGCACGCTCGCCGTCACAGGCGTCCTGGCGCTGCTCTGCGCCTGCTCCGTCACCCCCACCGCCTCCAGCGCACCCCCTAGCGAGCTCGTGGTCTTCGCCGCAGCCTCCCTGAAAGACACCTACAGCGCCCTGGGCAGGACGTTCGAGGCGGGCCACCCCGGGGTGAAGGTCCGCTTCTCGTTCGACGGGTCGTCGATCCTGGAGGAGCAGCTCGCGCAAGGCGCACCCGCCGACGTGTTCGCGGCGGCCGACCGGGCGACGATGGACAAGGCTCTGGCGGCGTCCCTGGTCGTCAAGCCGGTGCTGTTCGCGACGAACACCCTCACGCTCATCGTGCCGAAGGGCAACCCTGCGGGCGTCACCGGCCTGGACGCGTCGCTCCACGGCAAGAAGCTCGTCGTGTGCGCCGCCGGCGTGCCGTGCGGCTCCGCCACGGCGAAGCTCGCCGGGCTCCTGGGTGTGACCCTCGCGCCGGTGTCCGAGGAGACGAAGGTGACGGACGTCCGCGCCAAGGTCGAGACCGGCCAGGCGGACGCGGGAGTCGTGTACGTCACCGACGCGAAAGCAGCCGGGAGCACGGTCGACACGATCCCGATCAGGGACGCGGACCGGGTGAGGAACGACTACCTGCTGGGCCCCGTGGCCGGCTCCCGCCACTCCGACCTGGCGAACGCGTTCGTGGCGTGGGTCACGGGCCCGGAGGGTCGTACGACACTCGCAGCGGCAGGCTTCGTCACGCCATGATCCGGCCTCCCCTGCCGCGCTGGCTCGCGGTCCCTGCGGTCGTCGCGACGGCCTTCCTCGCCGTGCCGCTGCTCGCCATGGTCGTGCGCGTCCCGTGGAGCTGGTTCCTCGCGCTCCTCACCACCACGTCCGCCGTGGATGCGTTCTGGCTCAGCCTCCGGACGTGTACGGCGAGCACGCTCCTGTGTCTCGTGCTCGGCCTGCCCCTCGCGATGGTCCTGGCCCGGTCGCATGGCCGGCTCGCGACGGTCGGCCGGGTCCTCGCGACACTGCCGATGGTCCTCCCGCCCGTGGTGGCGGGCTTGGCCCTGCTCGTCGCGCTCGGTCGCCGGGCCTGGCTCGGGAGCCGCCTGTCGCTGCTCGGCGTCGACCTCGCCTTCACCACGGGCGCCGTGGTCGTGGCCCAGACGTTCGTGGCGATGCCGTACCTCGTGGTGGCCGTCGAGGGCGCACTCCGTGTGGCACAGGACGACTTCGACGTCGTCGCGGCGACCCTCGGAGCATCGCCGACCACGGTCCTGTGGCGCGTGACGCTGCCTCTGACCGCCCCGGCCATCGCCTCCGGGGCAGCGCTGGCGTTCGCGCGGGCGCTCGGCGAGTTCGGCGCCACTCTCACGTTCGCCGGGTCGCTGCAGGGCACGACCAGGACGCTTCCCCTGGAGGTCTACCTGATCAGGGAGTCCGACACCGACGCCGCTCTCGCGCTCTCGGTGGTCCTCGTCGCGGTCGCCGTCGTCCTCGTCGCGGTCACTGCCGCGCTGGGGCGGTCCTGGGGGACACGGCGATGAGCGCGATCGTCGTCGCGGCCTCGGTGGCAGGCCGTGGTGCGGTCCTCGACCTGTCCGTACCGGCCGGATCGGTCACGGCCGTGGTCGGTCCCAACGGGGCAGGCAAGACGAGCCTCCTCCACCTGGTCGCCGGGCTGCTCGCGCCGACGGACGGCGAGGTACGGGTCGGCGACGAGATCCTCTCCAACCCTCGACGCGTCGTCCCGACGCACCTGCGCCGGGTGGCACTCCTCACCCAGCGGAGCGCACTGTTCCCCCACCTGAGCGTCCTCGACAACGTGGCGTTCGCCCCACAGGCAGCCGGAGCGCGGCGGGAGGCTGCCCGCGAGCGGGCGATGACGGAGCTCAGGGGCGTGGGCTGCGAGGCGCTGGCCGGCCGCGCGGCGCACCAGCTGTCGGGGGGGCAGGCGCAGCGGGTGGCGATCGCCCGCGCCCTCGCCGGCGACCCGCTCGTCGTGCTGCTCGACGAGCCGACGGCCGGCTTGGACGTCGCCTCAGCCGCCGAGCTGCGTACCGTTCTCGCCGAACGTCTGCGAGGCCGTACCTCCCTGCTCGTGACCCACGAAGCGCTCGACCTGTGGACCATCGCGGACCGTGTCGCCGTCGTCGAGGGCGGACGCGTGGTGGAGACCGGAGTGACCGACGAGCTCCTCGCCCGGCCGACGAGCCCCTTCCTCGCACACCTGAGCGGCATCACCCTGCTGACCGGAGTGGGACGCGACGGAGAGCTCGAGATCGCCGGCGGCCTGCGTATCCAGGGCCTGAGCGACGCCGTACAGCCGCTCCACGACGCCCGTCCGGGACTCGCGGGGATCCCGCCCGAGGCTGTGTCGCTGCACCTCGAACCGCCGGGCGGAAGCCCTCGGAACGTCCTGCCGGCGGTCGTCAAGGTGCTCGAGCCGCGAGGGCCCGTCGTGCGTGTCCGGCTCGACGTCGCGGGCCAGCAGGTGGCCGCCGACGTCACGAGCAGGTCTGTGGCCCGCCTCGGCCTGGCCCCCGGCACTGCCGTCTGGGCCGTCGTCAAGGCCGTCCAGGTCCGCCTGTACGGCCGCTAGTGTGGTCGGGATGAACAGCTGTGCCGTGATCACGGTCTCCGACCGCTCCGCCGCCGGGCACCGCGAGGACCTGTCGGGACCAGCCATCGTCGCCCTCCTCGAGGCGGCCGGGTACGACGTGGCCGCCACCCTCGTCCCCGACGGCGAGGAGTCGGTCGCCACCGCGCTGGACGCCGCCCTCGCCACCGGCGTCCGGGTCGTCATCACCACAGGCGGTACGGGCGTCGCTCCCCGCGACCGGACGCCCGAGGCGACACGGGCCGCGATCGACAGGGACCTCCCCGGCGTCGCCGAGCTCCTGCGGGCCGAGGGCCGCGCACACTCACCGCACGCTGCGCTCACCCGCGGGATCGTGGGCGTCACCGCGGAGTCGCCGGGCCGTCCCGCCGCCCTCGTCGCCAACCTTCCGGGAAGCCCCGCGGCGGTACGTCAGGGCATGGACGTCCTGCTGCCGCTCATCCCGCACATCCTCGAGCAGCTGGACGGAGGCGACCACTGATGCTCGACCTGCGGCTGGCCGAGGTGACCGACCGACCCATCGACCACGAGGCGCTCGTTCGGACGGTCGCCCGTCCGGAGGCGGGGGCCACCAGCCTGTTCCTCGGCACCGTCCGTGACAACGACCCGCACGCCCAGGGCGAGGTCGTCGCCCTCGACTACACCTGTCACCCGTCCGCCTATCCCCTGATCGGTGAGATCGCCAGGGGCGTCCTCGAGGAGGCCGACCCGGACGGCGGGTGTTCCGTGGCGCTCGCCCATCGGGTCGGACACCTGGTCGTCGGCGACACCGCGTTCGCGGTCGCCGTCTCGTCGGCGCACCGGGCCCTGGCGATGGAGGTCTGCGGTCGCCTGGTCGAGGAGGTCAAGCGGTCGCTGCCGGTCTGGAAGCAGCAGTTCGAGGCGGACGGCAGCTACCGCTGGTCAGGACTCTGAGCCTGGGCAGGTGTCGGGGTGACAGCACGGATGAGAACTGGCCAGGATGCGTGAGACTTGGTGCCAGCGTCGTGAGACCTGGCCACCCTCGCGACACAGCACCACCGGTTCCCCGGCCAGCATCGACTTGCTCGTCACGAGGCGTGAAGTCCTTCGCCGCGCTGTCCGTGGGTCTCGGGTGCGGACCGGGCGAAAGTCTCGTGGCGACGCGCGGAAGGTGATGCCGATCGACAAGGCCCACCCCCAGCGGTATGAAGCGGTCGTTGAGCCAGTCAAGAAAGCAGGCCATAGCGTGCGAGGTCAGGTCGACTCGACGCGCTCTGGTTGGTCCGTCGCCGGCAGTCGTCTGTCCAGCCAGCCCGGCGACCTGGGCCAGCGTGCTTCCCAGTCCCCGAGCAGCAACTCGTTAGCGACGCTCGCCGGTTGGACGGATCACTCGTGAAGGTGCGATCCGAAGCGCGCTAGGGCTGAAGCAGCTCAACAAGAAGTTCCGGATCGCGGTGCCCGGACGCCTCGAGATGCACCTTTGACTGATCGAGAATGCGTGGCCTCCAAGCGCTCACCGTCGAGGCGGATGAACGCTTTGTACTCGCCGGCCTCAACGTCGATCGCCTCAACCCACCCGGCGCTTTCTCCGCAGTCTCGAAGAAGCTGACCGTGTCGTCAGCGAAGACGAGCACGCCCAAGCCAGCGATGAAGGCAGTATGGCGCGCTGAGGACCGACACCAGGCACCCGCTCCCCCGCGGCCACTGGATCGATCGCGCTGTGGGCGGCAGGAGCGGACGTTCCCGCGAGAACGTCGGTAGCCCGGCGGCGCGCACCTCAGCGCAGGCCCGGCCCCGCCTGGCTTGCCGCTGTCTCCGCGCGCTCGCGGGAGACCTCGATGTCACGGCCGCACGCGGTGCAGGTGTCGACGTAGCGGGTGCCCACCGCGAAGAGTGGGATGAAGAACAAGGAGAACTTGCGCACACGCTTGACCAAGTGGTGTGCAGCAGTGTTGCCGCAGGTCTCGCAGAGGTACACCAGTGTGGCCAGGAGCACTTGCCTGACACCGAGGCCAAAGATCAACATCGCGAACCTTCTCGTTGGTCGTCGTGGCGGAAACCCCGGGGATCCGGGCCTGCACAAGCTACGCATTACCCAGCAAGCGTCAGAGGGCTCCTGCTCCGGCCGCGACCGCTTCTACGGGAACTCCACCGCCGGCCAGCACGAGTCGCGCCGTCAGCGGCATGACCGTGCATCCATACGGAGCCATGCCGGACGTCGGCTAACGGGTGCGATCGCGCCACGTGAGGGCCGCAACCGGGAACTGCCGTCTGCACGGGGAATGCCAGTTTGCGGCGGGCGCGTCGTCGAAGTACGGCGCCTGCCAACCCCGTAGGCGAAACCTCCGGACGGTCCTCGTCAGGACCGCCCGGCGCCTGGTACACGCCGGCGAGTGTGATGAACAGGTCCCGCCAGGATTCCCAC
>JACRAA010000377.1 GCA_016213595.1 Actinomycetota bacterium
CGAGCTGGCGCTGAGCGACGGCGATGGACAGGGTCCATGCGGGCGGGATGATGCGCACGAGGAGAGCGTACGGCCCATCCTCGTACGCCACCCGGTTCGCGAGAGGACCTGTACGTGTCGGCGAGAGGACCTGTACGTGTTCGCGAGAGGACCTGTACATGTCGGCGAGAGGACCTGTACGTGTCGGCGAGAGGACCTGTACGTGTCGGCGGAGGCCTCAGGCCTCGTGGGCAGCCTTCTGCCGGGCCTTCTCGGCGACGACCGCGCGCTGGGTCTCGCGCTCCTGCACGAGCCACTCGGGCGGGTCGGCGAGCAGCTCGCCGATCTCTGTCGCCGTGAGCGGCTGGGTGATGCCGGCTCGTACGAGGCCGGACCGCGAGACGCCCAGCTTCTGGGCCACGACGTCCTTCGGGAACGGGCCGTTGTGGCGCAGCTCGACGAGCCACGCGGGCGGGTCGGCGCGCAGGGCATCGAGGTCGGCGCGGGAGATCGACGAGCGCTGGAACTCCTCGGGCGCGGCGGGCAGGTAGATACCCAGCTTGGCGGCCGCGGTCGTCGGCTTCATCAGTTGGCTCACGGCGCGCAGCCTACCCGTGGGCAGCGGCTAGCCTGCAGGCGTGAGCGAGCCCCCGGTCAACCCCCGTCCCACCCTGCGCGTCGGGAAGGTGCCGGGCGTCACCGTGACGAAGTGGAGCGGCATCTGGGCGGAGCGCTTCCCCCGAGTGAGGCTCGAGGTCGTCGACGTCGACGAGCGCGAGCAGCGGCGTGTGCTGGAGGCGGGCGAGGTGGCCCTGTGCTTCGTACGGCTCCCCATCGACGACGAGGGACTGCACCTCATCAGGCTGTACGAGGAGGTGCCCGTCGCCTGGGTCTCGAAGGACCACCTCGTGGCCGCGGCGGACGAGGTGACGCTCGCCGACCTGGCCGGCGACGAGGTGCTGACCGACCCCACGCCTCACGCCATCGACATGGTCTCGATCGGTGAGGCAGTGCTGGCGGTCCCGCAGTCCGTCGCTCGCTCACAGAGCCGGCGCGACTTCGTCTACCGTCCCATCACTGATGCGCCCCCAACCACCGTTGCTCTGGCCTGGCGCAAGGACGACCCCGAAGAGCTGATCGAGGAGTTCATGGGCATCGTGCGCGGCCGTACAGCTAACAGCTCCCGTACGACCCAGGCGCGCGCCCGCCGCCAGCGCTGACAGTCGCGGCCCGTCCACAGTTCCATCCCCACCCTGTGGAGAACTACACGGCTGTAACTCCGCGGGTGACTGGCTCGGCTCGGCCGCCCGAACGGGTACAAGTCCTCTCGCGAACGCGTACAGGTCCTCTCGCGGACGCGTACAGGTGCTCTCGCGGACGGGTACAGGTGCTCTCGGCCACACACCGGCGCCGCTGTCCGTACCGCCCGCTACCCTCGGCGCATGGCAGAGCGCTGGCGTCCTGAGCGGGTCACCGCCCTTGCCCCGGACTCGGCCTCGGACCTCGCGGGGCGCCGGCTCGCCGTCCCGACGCCCTGGTCGGACGTCGGCTACGCCTACCCCTTGCTGTGGGGCGCCTGCCAGGGTTCCGGCTCGACCCCGTACAGCGTCGCCGTCGACGTGTCCGAGCCGAGCTACCGGTGCTCCTGCCCGTCGCGGAAGTTCCCCTGCAAGCACGTGCTGGCACTGCTGTACCTGTGGGCCGAGGGGCGCATCGACGAAGGGGGCACCCTCAGCCGGTTCGCAGCCCAGTGGTCGGCCACCCGCGGCTCGGCGGAGGCCGGCCAGGCCGCGGCGGAGCAGTCGGGCGAGAAGACCGAGGCCCAGCGGGCGGCGGCTGCGGCACGCGCTGCCCAGCGTGAGGAGCGAGTGACAGCCGGTCTCGCCGAGCTCGACCGCTGGCTCGCGGACCAGGTCACGGCAGGGCTGGGCAACAGCCGTCCCGGCGCGATCGCCGACCTCGCCGCCAGGATGGTCGACGCGCAGGTGCCGGGCGTCGCGGGCCGGCTTCGCGACCTTGCACGACGACCGATGGGCGGCCGTACCGGCGCCCGTGCTGGCGGTGCCTGGCTCGACGACACCCTGGCCGAGTACGGCCTCCTGCACCTGCTCGCCCGCGCCTGGACCCGTACGGACCTCCCCGACGACCTGCGCGCCACCGTACGCACCCACATCGGGTTCACCGTGCCCAAGGAGACCGTGCTCGCGACGCCGCCGGTCGCGGACACCTGGGCCGTCATCGGCATGCGCGACTCCGACGAGGAGCAGGTCTCGACACGCCGCGTCTGGCTGTACGGGACGGGGACGGGCCGGTACGCGCTCGTGCTGTTCTTCGCGCAGCGCGGCATGCCGCTCGACACCTCGCTCGTGCCGGGCTCCGGCATCGAGGCGGACCTCCACTTCTACCCGGGCGGACCCGCGCTCCGCGCCCTCGTCGGCGACACCCGGGACGTGCTCCAGCGCGTCCGCTTCACGCCGCCGGAGGCCTCCGTGGCGGGGGCCGTCGCCGAGTGGCGTCGGGTCCTCGCCGACGACCCCTGGCTCGGGTCGTACCCCTGCATGGTCCACGGCCGCGCCCGGCTCACGCCCACTCCGGGCATCGTCGACGGCACCGGAGACTCCCTCCGCCTCGTCGGGAACGCGACACTCCCGCTGCTGGCGCTGACCGGTGGGCACGCGGCCACCGTGTTCGGTGAGCTCGAGCCGCGCGGCCTGCTCCCGACCGCGCTGCTGACCGAGGAGGGGCTGGTGGTCCTGTGACGTTCGAGTCGCTCGCTTCCATCGCTGCCGTGGGTACGAGCCAGCGCAGCAGCCTGCCCTCGCTCGGCGAGCTGACCGCGTACCTTCCCGGCACCGACGAGTCGGCGCCGGAGGCTCTCGCGTACGAGCTGCTCGACGCCGCCGCGGCCCTGGCCGTCGTCAGGCGCGGCACCCCGGCCCCAGCGCCCGGCGACCCCGTACCCCCCGCACCCGCGGACACCCGCCCGGAGCCTCCCGCGCACGTCGTCTCGTTGCTGGGGCCGCTGCTCGCCGACGAGGCCGGCGTCATCCGCCAGGCGGCCGACCGCGCCTTCGTCCTGCGCGAGGCTCTGGGCCTGATGGCAGCAGCCGGGATGCGTCTCCCGTACAGGCTGCTGGGGACGGCGTTGTCACGTACGGACGTGCGCCTGTCCGTACGACCCGTGCTCGGGGAGCGTGGCGAGTGGCTGCTCGCGCAGCTGGACCCGCCCCGGCAGGCGGCCGACGCCGACCCGGACGAGGTGTGGGACACGGGCACCTCGGAGGAGCGTCTCGCCTGGTTCCGGGCGGTACGTCGTTCCGACCCGGACAGGGCACGCAACGCGGCGGCCGCCGTCTGGAAGGAGTCGCCGGCGGCGTTCCGTGCCGAGCTCATGACGGCGATCGCCGACACGGTCCTCCCGATCGACGAGCCGTTCTGCGAGTCGGGTCTGGACGACAGGTCGGAGGCCGTACGTGCCGACGCGGCCGCAGCGCTCGGGCGGCTGCCGGAGTCCGCCTTCGTCTCCCGCATGGCGGCGCGCGCCAGAACATCGGTGAAGGTGGTCGAGGTCGAGCCAGGGGGGCTTCACCGCCTCCTCCGACGC
>JACRAA010000378.1 GCA_016213595.1 Actinomycetota bacterium
AGCTCGTGCTCCGCGATGACGATGGCGCGCTCCATGCGGGCCACCTCGTCGACGAGCTCCGCGCGGACCTCGGCGAGCTCCTCTGGGGTCCAGGGGTCCTCACCCTCTGCAACAGGGATCACCGGGGCGTCGGGAGCCGTCTCCGTTGCCGTTCCCGAACGACGAGCCACTGCCATATCTCACCTCTCGCGCGTGCTGTAGGACGCGAACCATACACGGCTGCGCATCACCGGGTGACACCCGACACCCCCCGACACACGAAAGGGCTCCCCGCAGGGAGCCCGGTCGTGTGCGGACGGGTCAGTCGTGGTTGGTCAGCAGCGCATCGAGACGCGGTGTCTGGGAGCCGCTGCCGTGCTGTGAGGACATCTGGCCGAGCTGAGGCGCGTCGTCAGGCTCGAACGTACGGTTCCTGAGGTCCTCCACGAGCTCGGACAGGTGGGTGACCAGAGTGTCCCGGTAGGACGACTCGAACTCGCGCAGCCGCCCCACGTGGCCGGAGAGCGTGTCGCGCTCCTCCTCGAGGGCGGACAGAAGCTCGGCGCGACGGGCAGTGGCCTCCCGGTCGATCGTCGATGCGCGACCCTCTGCCTCCTGGACGAGGCGCTCGGCGTTGACCCGAGCCTCGGACTCGACCCGGTCGGCGCGGGTCCGCGCGTCGGTCGTGATCTCGTGGGCCTTCGTCGCAGCCTCGTCGGCGACCCGCTCGGCCTCCAGCTGCGAGTCCTGGGTGAGCTTCTCGGCGGCCGCCTGCGACTCCTGGGTGAGGGTGGCCGCCTGGGCGTCGGCCTCCTGCACGACCCTGGTCGCGTACTCCTCGGCCTCGGCGCGGCGACGCTGGGCGTCGGACTGCGCATCGGAGACGAGGGACTCGGCCTGCTCGGTCGCGAGCTGTACGAGCTTGATGACGGCGGCGCTGGCTTCCCCGCTCGTCGTCACGACGATGTGCTGCACGGCGTCGGCGGTGGAGCCGGAGGGACGTGCCTGCAGCTCAGCGATCTGAGCCTTGAGCCGGTCGTTCTCGCCCTGGAGGTCGCCCTGCATGGCGGCCTCCTTCTGACGGGTCTCCAGCAGCGGGCGCAGACGCTGGTTCTCCTCGACGAGGCCCGCGCTCGCGTCACCCGCACGTGCCTGGTCGAGCTCAGCCTGCAGGCGCTCGGTCTCGGCGCGGAGCGAGGTGGCCTCGTCAGCACCCGCGCGGAGCCGCTGGACCTCCGCCCGCAGACGCTCGACCTCGCCCTGCAGCTCCGGGTTGTTCCCACCGCTCTGCGCAGCCTCGAGCTGACGACGCATGTGCTCGATCTGCTCGGTGATCGTCACCAGGGTGGCCTCGACCTTGTCCACGAAGATGTCGACGTCGGTTACCTCGTAGCCATTGCGGCGGGACATGTGGAACCTGGTCTTGCGGACCTCGTCCAGCGTCATCGTCATCTGTGCACCTCTGAAGAGACTCGTAGCGGTCTGTGAGCCGGGAACCGGGGGCAGGTACAAGCCCTGCGATCGGCTGAATCAGGCTATAGCAGCCTCTCGTGACGGACCAAGGACATGCCGAGGAAGGTGTCGTACTCGGGTTGCCGTCTGCACCACAGGTCGAGAGTTGGGCGCTACGAGTCCGGGTGACGCTCCGAAGCGGACGTCAGCTCTGGTTGTAGAAGCCTCCGGCGATGCGCTCGCGGTCCTCCGCGGTCACCTTGACCTCGCTCGGGCTCAGCAGGAAGACCTTGTTCGTGACCTTCTCGAACGTCCCGTGCAGCCCGAAGATCAGTCCTGCGGAGAAGTCGACCAGCCTCTTGGCGTCCACGTCCTCCATGTCGGTGAGGTTCATGATGACGGGCAGCCCGTCACGGAAGCTCTCGCCGATCGTCTTCGCGTCGTTGAACGTCTTGGGGTGGACCGTCACGATGCGGGAGAGGTCGGCTGGCTCGCTCACCGACCGGCGACTGGGCAGCGCCGTGACGCTCGCCGTGTGCTCTGCCATCCGCGGGTCCTCCTCCACCGACTCCGTCAGCTCATCGTGGATGAGCTCTCCATGGTCGTCGTAGCGATGGTCCGTGACCAGGCCTAGCCAGGCAGCGCCACGCTTGATCAAGTCCGCCATGTCCGGTCCTCCCGATACGCCTACCCGCCGAGGCTAACCTGCCCGCCCGCGTCAGCGGCGGACGCGGTCGCCGACACGCCCGTGGGGGGCAGCGTGGACGCCGTGTCAGCGGCGGACGCGGTCGCCGACACGCCCGTGGGGGGGCAGCGTGCGAGCCAGATGAAGGCGCCCAGGCGGCCCGCGCCGGCGCCGTCGCGGCGGTGCGAGTGGAGGAGGTCGTTCTCCAGAGTGCAGCCGCCGTGATGGGTGGCAGGGACGCCGAGGCGCGCCAGCTGCGCCTCACAGCCTGCGCCGAGGTCCAGGGCAGGCGTCCCCCACCGGGAGGTGGAGGCGGTCTCCGGTACCCGTGCGGTCACCGTGTCGGCCATCTCGCCAGGCACCTCGTAGCACCGGCCGCACACGTGAGGTCCGATCCAGGCGGTGATCCGGTCCGCGCCGAGCTCGCGCATGGCCGCGACCGTCGCCTCGAGGACGCCCTCGGCGAGGCCCACCCGGCCGGCATGGGCAGCCCCGACGACGCCGCCCGCCGAGTCGGCGAGCAGGACGGGCACGCAGTCGGCGACCCGGACGCACAGCGCCAGACCGGGCGTCCTGGTCACCATGCCGTCCGCGAGGGGAAGGCTCAGCCCGCCCGGCGCTGAAGCGCCCAGCTCTCCGCCGGGCCGGTCCGGCGGGAAGCTGGCGTCATCGACGATGACGACGTCAGCGGAGTGCACCTGGTGCAGCGTCGCAACGCGGCCGACGCCCAGCGCCTCGCGGACGAGCCGGAAGTTCGTGGCCACAGCGGATGGGTCGTCCGTGTCCGTACGGCCCAGGTTGAGTGGGCCGTACGAGCCGCGACTGACGCCGCCGAGACGGTCGGTGAACGCGATGCCGACACCGCCGTTGCGCGGCGGCTCGAAGACGGCGACGAACACGAGACGTGAGGTCCGACGCGCGTCAGCGCATGAAGTCCGGGACGTCCAGCTCGTCGGACCCGGCACGCGTCGGCTCGGGAGCGGGAACCTCGTGGGTCACCGGCGGCTGAGCAGGGACAGCGGGACGGGGCGGCTGGGTGCGGGTCGGCATCTGGCTGCCGGGCTGGCGGCGGAGCGGCGCCCCCCCGTCGAAGCCGGCGGCGATGACGGTCACGCGCACCTCGTCGCCGAGGGCATCGTCGATCACCGTACCGAAGATGATGTTCGCCTCCTCGTGGGCCGCCGCCTCGATGAGGTTGGCCGCCTCCGACACCTCGTGCAGTCCGAGGTCGGAGCCGCCCGCGATGGACAGCAGGACGCCGTGGGCACCCTCGATGCTCGCCTCGAGCAGCGGGGACGAGACGGCCATCTCCGCCGCCGCCCGCGCACGGTCCTCGCCTCGGGCGCTGCCGATGCCCATGAGCGCGGAGCCCGCGTTCGACATGACGGCCTTGACGTCGGCGAAGTCGAGGTTGATGAGTCCGGGGGTGGTGATGAGGTCGGTGATGCCGGAGACGCCCTGCATGAGCACCTGGTCCGCCTGGCGGAACGCGTCGAGGATCGCGACCTGGTGGTCGGTCATGTCGAGGAGCTTGTCGTTGGGGATGACGATGAGCGTGTCGACCTCTTCACGCAGGCTCGAGATGCCGTTCTCCGCCTGCGTCGAGCGCCTGCGGCCTTCGAAGGAGAACGGACGCGTCACGACACCGATCGTCAGGGCGCCCAGCGACCGCGCGATGCGCGCGACGATCGGGGCTCCGCCCGTGCCCGTACCGCCT
>JACRAA010000367.1 GCA_016213595.1 Actinomycetota bacterium
CTTCGGCCAGCTCCTGCGCCGTGAGCTCGGTGCGCAGGGGTACGGGCTCGCCGGCTTCCCCGAGTACGGGATCGGTCGTCTCGACACCCCCACGATGCGGTGGTTCACGTCCGTCGTCGTCACCGCCGAGAACATCGCCATCTGCTTCGACGGCCAACCGCCTGAGGGGCTCGACCTCGTGGTGGGCTCCGACGAGCGCTGGGCGCCACCGGACTGGGCCGGGCAGAGCCGCCCTCGGCCCGCGGTCACCCAGGTGACCGGCACCGACGTGGGCCTGCTCGGGGTCGTGACGGAGGACCACATCGCGTCGGTCCTCGGCCGGGTGGTTGCGGAACGGACCACGAGACGGCTGCGCCAGCAGCGGCCCAACGAGCCATCAGCCAAGGCCCACGTGTCCCGGCTCGACGACGTGCGGTCGGCTGTCCTGCTCACGGCATCGGCGGTCGAGACGCCGCCCAGCTTCATCCACGGCTGCCTGGAGGCGGCGCTCGGCGACGTCGTGCGTACCGGCGCCATGCCCCACGAGCTCGACGACGTCGTGGCGGAGACGCGCGCCCGGATCGCGGACCCGGCGCAGCACTTCGACCTCCTCCAGCGCGCGGCCCTCGACGACCTGCTCGGGCTGCCGGCGGTGGGACCGCTCGACGTGCTCCATCGAGCCGAGCGCGTCACCCCGATCCAGGTCGCGGAGCTGGCCGTACAGGTCCAGGCGCATCATCTCGTGGGGCTGCCGGCCGGCAGCAACCTCAGCAACCCGTTCGACATGCCGGTGGACGCGCCCCTCGTCGGCCGCGCCCGTCGAGAGGGACCAGTGGCGCACGTCTCGCTCGACGGGGCCCGGCCGGACGCGGCGGTGTACGTGATGCCCAGCCTCATCCACCTCCGCTACGACGAGGCCTCCGGCGTCGACATCCCGGCGGCCGACATCGTGCTGCTGCTTGCCTACGGCGACGGCGGCCGCGCTGTGATCACCCGGGACGGGTTCGAGCACCCGATCGAGCCGAACCTGTACGAGCAGGGGCCGCTCCTCGTCCGCGCGGTCGACTCGATGGTCCCTGCGGACCTCAGGGTGGCCCTGCCCGAGCGCACCCGCGTCCCGCAGCCGCAGCCGATGACGAAGAGGACGGTCTGGTCGTCCGTCCGCAACAGGGTTGTGCCCATCGCGGCGACCCTGCCCATGCGTCCGCCGAAGAGCCCGCAGTTCGACGCGGCCCGCCGGCTCAACGACGGCCTGGGCTGACGCAGGGGGGTTGCCGCCTCCCCGCTCGCCCCCTGCCCGACGCGTGAGCCGCACTGGTCCGTGGGGATACACTCTGCAGGCGTCCGCACAGCGAGGATGGGGCCATCACCCCGGAGCCGCCGGAAGAACGGTACGACCAGGCCTGGTCCGTACTCACTAGAACCGGCAGCGGCGACCTCAGAGTGGGGGTCCGACCGTGGGCCCCAAGAAGGGTGGTACCGCGGGGTGCCCGCCAGTCGGCGTGCCTCGTCCCTTCGCCGGCGACGACGAAGGATGTGCGATGACCCAGTACCGCCCGGTCCCGCCGCAGGTCGACCTGCCCGCGATGGAACGCGAGATCCTGGGCTTCTGGGACTCCTCCGACGTGTTCGCGAAGTCGCTCGAGCTGACCGCTGAGGGCGACCCGTGGACGTTCTACGAGGGGCCCCCGACCGCCAACGGCATGCCGGGGACGCACCACATCGAGGCCCGCGTCTTCAAGGACGTCTTCCCGCGGTTCAAGACGATGCAGGGCTACCACGTGGCCCGCAAGGCCGGCTGGGACTGCCACGGGCTGCCCGTCGAGCTCGCGGTCGAGCGGGAGCTCGGCTTCAACGGCAAGCCCGACATCGAGGCGTACGGCGTCGAGGCCTTCAACATGCGGTGCCGTGAGTCCGTCGGCCGGCACGTCGACGCGTTCACCGAGCTCACGCAGCGGATGGGCTACTGGGTCAACCTCGACGAGGCGTACTGGACGATGTCCCCGGACTACGTCCAGTCCGTGTGGTGGGCCCTGAAGCAGATCCACTCGAAGGGACTCCTCGTCGAGGACTACCGGGTGGCCCCGTACTGCCCGCGCTGCGGCACGACGCTGAGCGACCACGAGCTCGCGCAGGGGTACGAGACCATCACCGACCCCAGCGTGTACGTACGGTTCCCGCTCATCTCCGGCCCGCTCGCCGGCAAGGCCACGCTGCTGGTGTGGACGACCACGCCGTGGACGCTGGTCGCGAACACCGCCGTCGCCGTGAACCCGGACGTCACGTACGTGGTCGCCACCGACGGGACGGAGACCCTCGTGGTGGCCGAGCCGCTCGCGGAGAAGGTGCTCGGCGACGGCTGGCGCCTCGGCCAGACGTACCGCGGTGACGAGATGGAGGGCTGGCGGTACGAACGGCCGTTCGAGCTCGTCGAGTTCCCCGACGTCGTCGGTGGCACGCACTACGTGCTGCTGGCCGACTACGTCACCACCGAGGACGGCTCCGGCCTGGTGCACCAGGCGCCCGCGTTCGGTGAGGACGACATGCTCACCTGCCGCAAGTACGGCCTGCCGCTGGTGAACCCGATCCGTCCGGACGGCACCTTCGAGACGGACGTGCCGCTCGTCGGCGGCATGTTCTTCAAGGCGGCCGACGCCGTCCTCGTGGAGGACCTGCAGAGGCGCGGGCTCATGTACCGCGTGCTGCCGTACGAGCACAGCTACCCCCACTGCTGGCGCTGCCACACCCCGCTGCTCTACTACGCCCAGCCGTCCTGGTACATCCGGACGACCCAGATCAAGGACGCCCTGCTCCGGGAGAACGAGGCCACCACCTGGTACCCGGACTCGATCAAGCACGGGCGGTACGGCGACTGGCTGAACAACAACATCGACTGGGCGCTGTCCCGCAGCCGGTACTGGGGCACGCCCCTGCCCATCTGGCGCTGCCAGCACGACCACCAGGTCTGCATCGGCTCGCTCGCGGAGCTGTCCGAGCTCGCCCACCAGGACCTGTCCGAGCTCGACCCGCACCGGCCGTACGTCGACGACGTGACGCTCACGTGCACGACGTGCGGGGAGCGCGCGACCCGGGTGCCTGAGGTGATCGACGCCTGGTTCGACTCGGGCTCGATGCCGTTCGCCCAGTGGGGCTTCCCCTACGTGGAGGGGTCCCGCGGACAGTTCGAGCAGGCCTTCCCCGCCGACTTCATCTGCGAGGCGATCGACCAGACGCGCGGCTGGTTCTACTCCCTGATGGCCGTCTCGACCCTTGCGTTCGACCAGAGCTCGTACTCGAACGTCCTCTGTCTCGGCCACATCCTCGCCGAGGACGGCCGCAAGATGAGCAAGCACCTCGGCAACATCCTCGAGCCGATCTCGCTCATGGACGCCCACGGCGCCGACGCGGTGCGCTGGTTCATGGCCGCCGGCGGGTCGCCCTGGGCCGCACGCCGCGTCGGGCACGCCACGATCACGGAGATCACCCGCAAGGTGCTGCTCACGTACTGGAACACGGTCGCGTTCCAGGCGCTGTACGCACGGAGCAACGGCTGGACGCCCGGTGACGGGCCGGCGCCGGCGGAGCGCCACGTGCTCGACCGCTGGCTGCTCAGCGTGACGCACCAGCTCGTGCGCGACGTGACGAACGACCTCGAGGGCTTCGACACGCTCGCGGCCGGTACGAGGCTGCAGGCGTTCACCGACGACCTGTCGAACTGGTACGTCCGGCGGTCGCGGCGCAGGTTCTGGGACGGCGAGCCCTCGGCGCTGCAGACGCTGCACGAGGTGCTCCACATCGTGACGCGGCTCATGGCGCCGATCGTGCCGTTCGTGACCGAGCGGGTCTGGCAGGACCTCGTCGTCGCCACGGACCCGGCCGCGCCCCAGTCCGTACACCTCGCCTCGTGGCCCGTCGCCGACTCATCGCTCATCGACGGGGAGCTCGTGCGTGAGATGGGCCTGGCCCGTCGCGTCGTCGAGCTCGGCCGGGCGGCCCGGAGCGAGGCGAAGGTCAAGACACGGCAGCCGCTGCGCCGGGCGCTGCTGGCCTCGACGACCTTGTCGCAGCTGAACGACGAGATCGTGGGCGAGATCACGGCCGAGCTCAACGTGGGTGCTCTCGAGTCGTTCTCGTCGGCAGGCGACCTCGTCGACCACTCCGCCAAGGGGAACTTCCGGGCGCTGGGGAAGCGGTTCGGAAAGCAGACGCCGCTCGTGGCGCAGGCGATCGCCGACGCCGACGCCGCCGCCCTGGCCGCGTCCCTGAGAGGCGAGGGGAAGGCCTCGGTCGACTTCGAGGGCGGTACGGAGGTGACCGCTGACGAGGTCATCCTCTCGGAGCGGCCGCGTGAGGGCTGGTCCGTCGTCAACGAGCAGGGCGAGACCGTGGCGCTCGACCTCGAGCTCACGCCCGAGCTCGTGCGGGCGGGACTGCTGCGCGACGTGGTACGGGTCGTGCAGGAGGCGCGCAAGAACGCGGGGCTCGAGGTGTCCGACCGGATCACCCTCAGCTGGTGCGGTACGGGCGAGGCTGCCGACGCGCTCCGCCAGGACGTCTCCTCCGTCGCTGCAGAGGTCCTCGCGACGCGTGTCGTCGAGGCGGAGGTCTCAGGGGACGGCTGGGCCGAGGACGCCGACCTGGGGCTGGCGTTCCACGTGGCGAAGGCCTGACGGGGGGTCGACTCCGTACAGGTGCTCTCGCGGACGGGTACAGGTGCTCTCGCGGACGGGTACAGGTGCTCTCGCGGACGGGTACAGGTGCTCTCGCGGACGGGTACAGGTGCTCTCGCGAACCGGACCCAGCCGGACCGGCGAGGTCAGAGGTCAGAGCCAGAGGTCAGAGCCAGAGGTCAGAGCAGGTCCTGGTACTCCGGGTGCTTGTCGAGGTAGTCGGCGATGAACGGACAGCCGGGGCGTACGGTCAGGCCGCGGGCGCGGATGTCGTCCAACGCGCCCTGGGCCAGCATCGACCCGTACCCCTTGCCGCCATGCGCGGGGTTCGTCTCGGCGTGGAACAGGTCGATCAGGGAGCCCGTCAGGCGGTAGTCGATGAGCCCGATGAGCTCGCCGTCGTCGGAGAGGAGCTCGTAGCGGCGGTCACCCTCGTTGAGCCTGACCTGGAGGTTCATGTGCCGATCACACCACTCTCCTAGTAGCGCCGCTGCCGGTAACGGCTGTTCCTTACCGAACTGTTGCGTCCCCAGCGGGCCAGCACGGCGGGGAAGAAGAAGATGAACCACCAGCCGCCGAACCGGAGCAGGCCCGCCATGATCGTGAGGAACGCGACCACGAGGATGACCTTGGCCCACGTCGGCATGCTCGTGAACCACTCCATCGGAGCGCGGTACGGGGGCTGCTGCTCCGCAGAGGTGCCCGGCTCGAGGTAGGGCGCGGCGTCGAGGTACGGCGCCGGTGTCGACGTCGCCATCGACTGGTGGGGGTACAGCTCATAGGTGGTGGGGCTGTTCACCACGGGCGGCAGGTCCTGGACGAGGGGGTCGAGGTCGTCCTGGGTGGTCGCCTCGAGGGCGGTTGCGACGCGTGTCTCGTAGGTCGGTCGATCGAGGCGGCCCTCGTCGAGGTTCACGCGCAGCCGCTCCACCGCTGCATCCCGCTCGGCGGTGCCGATGCGCTGCGGGACGTTCTCGTACGGGGTGCTCACGGCTCGATCTCTCGCTCTCCACCCGCCGGCGTCGTCGACGTCTCGGGCTCGTCAGGAACGGACGCGGGTGGGGGAGACGCCGCGAAAAGGGGCTGCTCCCACCGCTCGGGTGCGACGAACGGCGCCGGTCGCGGGTACGTCTCGTACGCCCTCCGGTTCTCCGTCACGCCTCCATGCTGCCACCCCACCGGAATGGCAGGCGCGCCGGCAGGTCGGAAACGGGCTGCGGCCACCAGGACAACAAGCTGCAGACGCGGCGGCCTCTTCCCGTCGCTGGCTAGGTTGCGGACATGACGACAGGTCTTGGGCTGGCCGGCACGAGGGTGCTCGTGACGGGAGGCGGTACCGGAATCGGGCGGGGCATCGCCGAGGCGTTCGGAGCCGAAGGGGCGCGGGTCGCCGTCACCTACCACCGTCACGAGCCGGACGACGCGCTGCGGGACGCCTGTCCCGGCCTCGTCGCCTTCCCCAACCAGGCGACGGACGAGGCGGACACCCGACAGGTCGTCTCCCGGGTCGTCGACGCGCTCGGCGGGCTGGACGTGCTGGTCAACAACGTCGGCGGCATGGTGGCCAGGGTGGCGACGAGCGAGATGACGTACGCGCACTGGCGCGAGGTCATGGAGCTCAACCTCGACTCGATGTTCCTCATGACCAGCGCGGTCCTGCCGCACCTCGCGGACGGGGGCAGGGTCATCAACGTCGCGAGTCTCGCCGGCCACAACGGGGGCGGGAACGGCGCGGTGGCGTACGCGACGGCGAAGGCGGGGATGTTCGCGTTCACGCGCGGCCTCGCGAAGGAGCTCGCCCCACGCGGTATCACGGTGAACGCCCTCGCTCCCGGATACATCGACCAGACCGAGTTCCACGCCGCGCACACACCCGCGCCGGAGCAGGTCAAGCAGGTCGCAAGCATCCCGCTCGGCCGCGCCGGCCTGCCCGCCGACGTGGCGGGTCCCACGCTGTGGCTCGCGTCGGGCCTGGCGTCGTGGGTGACGGGCGAGGTCGTCGACATCAACGGGGGCGCGTACTTCGCGTGAGCAGCGCCCGGCGACGCGCGGGCGAACCCCTAGACTCGTGGACCGGCAAGGGAGGTCACGTGACACGGGTCGTCCA
>JACRAA010000042.1 GCA_016213595.1 Actinomycetota bacterium
CGATCGCACGGCAGGCGGCGCGGGGCGACGCTGCAGGAGGCCTGGAGGCCGAACGGCACCTGCCGACCGGTGGGCGCGTCACTGTCCGTACGACGGCGAGCACCGTCACGGTGAACGTGACAGCATCCACATCGCTCGTGCCGGGGAGCGGCATCGGTCTGGACCTGTCAGCCGAGTCCACGGCCGTGCTGGAGCCGGGAGGGGCGTCGTGAGGGTCCGGCGACGTGACGAGGGCTTTGCCACGATGTTCACCGCCGGCATCGCGCTGGTGCTCGTCATGGCTGCGACCGTCGCGGTGACGGTCGTTGCCATCGTCCTCGCAGGCCATCGGGCGCGCACGTCGGCCGACCTCGCTGCGCTTGCTGCAGCGGCGGCTGAGATATCAGGACTCGGCGCCTGTAACGCTGCCCGAGCCAACGCCCATGCCAACCGGGCCCACATCACCACCTGTCGTGTCGAGGGCGAGCTCTCGTCGTTCGTCGTCAGCGTCACGGTGGCCGTCGACACCGGGCTGGGGCCGCCGCTGCCACCGGAGGTCACGGCGGAGTCCCATGCCGGGAACGCGCAGGGATGAGCACGCCGGACGACTGCCTCGAGCACTGCTGACGACCACCGCGCAGTCACACAACGCGTAGCCGCTCGCGCCGGACTGGAACCGGTGCTACCCGGCGCTCACCCCCGAGCTACACCGGGGACTGCTCGTGAAGCGGGACGAGATGTCGTGTGATGTCGGTCTTCTCGGTCCAGGACCGGAGCAGGCGAAGGGCGGACGCCTTGTCGATGTCGTCGTTCGCGACAGGGCAGCCGGGGATGATGCAGCAGCGCGGGCAGCCGGACTCGCACGAACAGTGGGCCAACCGGTCACGAGCGATGGTGAGCCAGGCCTCAGCCCGGTCATAGCCCGCTCGGGCGAAGCCAGCGCCTCCCGGCGCGGTGTCGTAGACGATCACGGTCACGGCGTCAGTGTCAGGATGTCTGGCCGAGAACTCCCCGGCCACGTCGCCCCGATCCGATCCGGCCACGGAGGCGAGGAGCGACACGAGGACGTGCTCGACAGCATGAGCCCCGGCGCGGACGCGAGAGGTACGAGTGGTGGGCGATGGGAGCGTGAACCAGACGGCCTGAGTGAGCAGGGTGCGAGGCGGCAGCCCCAGGGCGACCCGCCCGATCACGTCCCCCGTGTCGCAGCTTCGACGCAGGAAGGCGACGACCTGCGTCCGGACGTCGACGACACCGCGATGCACGGACCCTCGACCTGTCGCATGCGACTGCTGCTCGGTACAGATCGTGACATCCGACTCGGTGACCGGGATCGTGTCGTACTCACCGGATGCCGCGGTGACGTACGCCAGGCACTCCTCGCCATCGAGCTCCGTGACAAGCCAGTGCTCACCTTGGTGGAGGTAGATCGCGCCAGGATGGACGACCCGGTCAGCGGTGACCGGGTCCACGGTTCCCAGGATCCGGCCGGTGGACTCCTCGATGATCTCGATGGGCTGCCCACCTGTGGAGCGGATGGAGATGGTGTCGACCGCTCGAGCCAGGTGCGGCCAGTACCATCCGGTCGGCCGGCGCCGGAGCGTGCCGTGAGCAGTGAGCCGATCCAGCAGGGGAGGCAGGTTGGGGCCGAACCACCTGTCATCCGCCTCGGCGAGGGGGAGCTCCTGCGCTGCAGCGCCCAGGTGCGGGCCGAGGACAGCGGGGTTCTCAGGGTGGAGGACGACAGGCTCGGGCGAGCGGGTGAACAGCTGTTCCGGATGGTCGAACAGGTAGGCGTCGAGCGGGTCGTTGCGTCCGACGAGCACGATGGCCGCGTCGCCGCCGCGCCTTCCTGCCCTGCCGGCCTGCTGCCACAACGACGCCACGCTTCCGGGGTACCCGCCCATCACCACGGCGTCGACGCCGGCGATGTCGACGCCCAGCTCGAGCGCATTCGTGGTGGCCACGCCGCGAAGAGTCCCTGCGCGGAGTGCCTTCTCCAGCGCCCGACGCTCTCGGGAGAGGTAGCCGCCGCGGTACGCGCTCACAGCGTGCAGGGGGGCCAGCATGGCCGCCTGACGCGAGACCTGCTCCGCCGCACGTCGCGAGGACACGAAAGCGAGTGTCTGGCGACCCTCTGCCACGAACCGGCCGAGCAGCTGCGCGACGTCGGCCTCCGTGGACTCGTACGGCTGCCACAGGACGATGTCACGGGTGCCGCGCGGGGAGGTGTCCTCGTCGACCACGACGACTCCCTCTGGTGGCTCCCCGATCAGACACGCCACGGCGTCGCGCGAGTCGACGGCAGTGGCCGAGGAGCACAGGAACGTCGGCGAGGCGCCGTACCGCGCGCAGAGCCTTCTCAGCCGTCTCAGTACGAGCGCGACGTGAGCGCCGAAGACGCCGCGGTACCGGTGCGACTCGTCGACGACCACGTACCTCAGGCCGCTCAGGAACGACGCCCAGGCCGCATGGTTCGGCAGGACCGAGGAGTGCAGCATGTCGGGGTTCGTCAGGACCACCGTCGCGTAGTCACGCGCGAACCGGCGTTCGTCGGTGTCGGAGTCACCGTCGAGGGCGGTGATGCCCCAGCCGTGGGGGCCGAGGAGCCACGCGTTGCGCAGCTGGTCGTGAGCCAGAGCTTTCGTCGGTGCGAGGTACAGCGCCGTGGTCCGGCGCAACCGCGATGCCTGAAGGAGCTCAGCGAGGTCGGGGCGCTGCGGGACCTCGTCCGCGTCGACCAGGTCCTCGCCCAGTCCGGGCAGGTGCGGATGCCGCAGGGTGTCAAGGGACACCTTCGGCGGGGGTCTGAGCCCCGGTCGAGCCGTTGCCTCGAGGATCGGAAGGAGGTACGCGAGTGACTTTCCGGAAGCCGTACCGGTGGAGAGGGCCACGTGGTGACCCGACCGCAGCGCGTCAGCGGCCTCCACCTGATGACGCCAGGGACGAAGGATTCCTTGCGCCTGGGCCCGGCGGACCACGTCCTCGGGCGCCCATGCCGGCCAGTCGGCCTGGTGGCCGCTGGTGGCCGTGAGGTGCTCGACATGGACGACGCGGGGGTCGTCGGACAGCCAGAGCGGAAGCACAGCGACACTGTAAGTCCGGCAGGTGACAGTTCCTCAGCCCGAACACATCGAGGGCGTGACGGACAGAAGGACGGTCGCCGCGTGCGAGAGTGTGCGGATGCCAGCATCCGACGTCAGCCTGTCCGACGACGAGGTCGTACGCCTCAGGGCGGCCCTCGAGGGGTACACCGTCGACGCTGTCGTGGCAGCGATCGGCGACGAGGGGCACGCGTCGCTCGGCCGGAACCACACACTTGCGGCACAGCGTGCGCTCGGCCGGCGGGACGACCCGCTCGCGACGCTGACAAGGCTCTTCATCCTCCAGGAGGCCGTCCCCGACGAGCCCGTCCGTCGCGCGCTGCCCGTGGACCTCCTCGCGGCAGGCGGCATCTTGGGCCGAGACGGCGACCAGTGGCACGCCCGGGTGGACATCAGACCGTACGCATCACCCGACGACGGAGCGGACGGCTGGCTCGTGAGCGACCACGCTGCGACGCTCGACACGGCCCGTGGTGCTCCCCGCCCCGATCACGTGCTCGGCGTCTCGCCCGCGTCGACGACCCTGGCTCAGCTGACGATCCGTACGCCGGTGGAGCGGGCCCTCGACCTGGGCACCGGCTGCGGCGTTCAGGCTCTGCACCTGGCGAAGCACGCCCGGAGCGTGGTGGCGACCGACCTCAACCCCCGGGCGCTTCGCCTCGCCCACCTCGGGCTGCGGCTGAGCGGTGTGGAGGCGGAGCTGAGGCTCGGCTCGCTGTACGACGCAGCGGGCGACGACCGGTACGACCTCATCGTCACCAACCCGCCCTTCGTCATGTCACCGCCCTCGACGTCGCACCTCACGTACCGCGAGAGCGACTTCAACGCTGACGGGCTCATGCGGGCAGTCGTGACGGGCGGCGCTCCCCACCTCAGCCCACGAGGGGTGCTGCAGGTCCTCGGCAACTGGGCCCACGTCGCTGGCCAACCCTGGCAGGAACGGCTCGAGATGTGGGTCGGGGGCACTGGCTGCGACGCCCTCGTCATCCAGCGGGAGGTCCTCGACCCGTACGAGTACATCGAGATCTGGCTCGCCGACGCGGGTCTGGCGGGGACACCCGGCTACCTGAGCGCGTACGAGACCTGGCTGGACTACTTCGACCAGCTCGGCATCATCGGCGTCGGGATGGGATGGGTGACACTCGTCAACGCGGGACGTGACAGACCCGATGTCCGCGTGGAGGAATGGACTCACGCCGTGGAGCAGCCGGTGGGCATCGCGCTCGCCGCGCAGCTCCGAGCCGTCGACGCGGCGCGGTGGAGCGACGACGAGGTCCTCAACCATGCCTGGCTGCTGACCAGCGACGTGGTCCAGGAGACCATCGGGGCGCCCGGCGCCGAGGACCCCGCCCACATCGTCCTTCGTCAGCAGCGCGGTCTGCGCCGAGCCGTCGAGGTCGACACCGCGCTCGGCGGCATCCTCGGGGCGTGCGACGGCGACCTCACGCTGCGCGAGATCATCGCGGCGGTCGCGCAGCTGCTCGACGTACCGACCGGCGACCTCATCGCCGATGTGCTGCCACGCTTCCGCCGGCTTGTCGCGGACGCCTGGTTCATGCATGGCTGACCGTCCGGAACTCGTACAGGTGCTCTCGCGGACACGTACAG
>JACRAA010000371.1 GCA_016213595.1 Actinomycetota bacterium
CCCCTATGGCGAGCTGCTCGACAAGGACCCCCGCAAGGCTCCGGCCCGCGCCACATCGTGCTCGACGACTCGGAGACGTCGGCCTACGTCGTCACCGAGTTCTCCGGGGAGGTGCTCCGGTACGCGCGTGACACCAGAGGTGACCTGACGCTGACCGCGCAGCAGTCGATCGTCGACCCGTCAGCAGGGCTCGCGCACAGCCGCTACGGCGCTGACCCGACCGCCGAGCACCTCATCTGGGGTGCCGACGTGCACCTGTCCCGCGACGGCCACTGGGCGTGGGCGAGCGAGCGCTCCGCCTCCACGCTGGCCACCCTGCCCGTCAGCATGAGCGGCGAACCGGGGTCCGTGGCGGCCTTCACGCCGACCGAGACCCAGCCCCGCGGCTTCGGCGTGACACCCGACGGCGCCTACCTGCTGGCGGTGGGGGAGCGGTCCACGACGGCGACGCTGTACGGCATCGGGGCGGACGGATCGCTCACCGTCCTCGACCGGCAGGAGACGGGCAGAGGCGCCAACTGGGTGCGCTTCGTCTAGTCGGCGTTTTGCCGATCCCCAGCCCGAGCGGTAGTGTTAGCGGCTGTTGTGCCCGGTGATTCCGCCCGTGGCGCCCGCAGTCTGGTTAGCTCAAGCGAGAGATTGGTTCGACCCGTGTCTACGTACAGCCCGAAGCCTGGCGAGATCACCAGGAACTGGCACGTGATTGACGCCCAGGACATCGTCCTCGGCCGTCTCGCCACGACTGCCGCGACCCTGCTCCGTGGTAAGCACAAGCCGACGTTCGCGCCGCACGTCGACACCGGCGACTTCGTCGTCGTCGTCAACGCGTCCAAGATCGCGCTGACCGGCTCGAAGCGCACGGACAAGCTGGCCTACCGCCACACGAGCCGTCCGGGCAGCCTCAAGTCCGTCCCCTATGGCGAGCTGCTCGACAAGGACCCCCGCAAGGCCGTCGAGCGCGCCGTGTGGGGCATGCTCCCCAAGAACAAGCTCAGCCGTCAGCTGCTGGGCAAGCTGAAGGTCTACTCGGGCCCTGAGCACCCGCACGCTGCGCAGCAGCCGAAGCCGTACACGATCACCCAGATCGCCCAGTGAGTAAGGAACAGCCAGTGTCCGTGACTGAGACGCAAGAGCCCGAGGGCGAGGAGATCGCCTCCTTCACCGACGAGCACGACCGCGAGATCGCGTACCGCTCCGAGGCTGTCCCGTCGAGCGCGACGCCGTCCAGCCGCCCCGCCGTCGTCACGAAGACCGGGGGTACGGGTCGCCGCAAGGAGGCCATCGCCCGGGTGCGTCTCGTCCCCGGCTCCGGCACCTGGACCATCAACGGCCGCACGCTCGAGGACTACTTCCCGAACAAGGTGCACCAGCAGATCGTCAGCGAGCCGCTCGACACGGCAGCGGTCGCCGGGTCGTACGACGTCATCGCCCGCATCAACGGCGGCGGCGTCACCGGCCAGGCCGGTGCCCTGCGTCTGGGCGTCGCTCGTGCGCTGAACGCCGCCGACGCCGAGGCGTCCCGCCCGGCCCTCAAGAAGGCCGGCATGCTGACCCGCGACGCGCGGATCAAGGAGCGCAAGAAGGCTGGTCTCAAGAAGGCCCGCAAGGCTCCTCAGTACAGCAAGCGCTGATCGAAGGCCGCCCCTGATGGGCCGTCTCTTCGGTACCGACGGCGTCCGCGGGGTCGCCAACGCCGACCTCACCGCTGAGCTCGCCCTCGACCTGTCCGTCGCGGCCGCGCACGTCCTCGGTGAGGCCGGCGCGTTCGCGGGGGGACGCCGGCCGCGTGCTCTCGTGGGCCGTGACCCCCGCGCCTCCGGAGAGTTCCTCGAGGCTGCGGTCGTGGCGGGCCTCGCGAGCGCCGGTGTCGACGTCGTCCGGGTCGGGGTCCTGCCGACGCCCGGTGTGGCCTACCTCGTCGCGGCGACGGGTGCGGACCTCGGCGTGATGCTCTCGGCGTCGCACAACCCCATGCCGGACAACGGCATCAAGTTCATCGCCCGTGGCGGCGTGAAGCTCGACGACGACCTCGAGGACGCCATAGAGCTGCGACTCCGCGAGCCGTGGCAGCGTCCCACCGGGGCCGGTGTCGGCCGGGTGACCGACGACCACCCCCTCGTCGACACGTACGTCGCCCACCTCGACGCCTCCCTCGGCAAGGACGCCAGCCTGGAGGGCGTGAGGATCGTCATCGACTGCGCCAACGGTGCCGCCTCGACGACAGCCCTCGCCGCCTTCGCCGCCAAGGGCGCGACCGTCATCGGCATCCACCACACGCCTGACGGGCTGAACATCAACGACCGGTGCGGCTCGACCCACATGGACGACCTGCAGAGGGCCGTCGTGGAGCACCGCGCCGACCTCGGGATCGCGCTGGACGGCGACGCCGACCGCTGCCTGGCGGTGGACGCGACGGGAGCGCTCGTCGACGGGGACCAGATCCTCGCGATCCTCGCTGTCTCCATGCGCGAGAACCACGAGCTCCAGTCGGACACCGTCGTGGCGACCGTCATGAGCAACCTCGGCTTCCTGCACGCCATGCGCGGGCAGGGCATCCGGGTGGACCAGACGAAGGTGGGGGACAGGTACGTCCTGGAGTCCATGAACGCCAACGGGTTCACGCTCGGTGGGGAGCAGTCCGGCCACGTGATCCTCAGCGAGTTCGCGACGACCGGCGACGGCGTGCTCACAGGGCTGCACCTCACGGCGCGCATGGCGCGTACGGGCAGGAGCCTCGCGGAGCTCGCCTCGGTGATGACCCGGCTGCCGCAGGTGATGGTCAACGTGCGCGGGGTCGACAAGCTGCGCGCCGGCTCCGACCTCGAGATCAAGGCGGCGGTGAGCGCCGCCACCAAGCGGCTGGGCGACTCCGGGCGCGTACTGCTGCGTCCGTCCGGGACCGAGCCGGTCGTACGGGTGATGGTCGAGGCGCCGACGGTCGACGAGGCGCAGGAGGTCTGCGACGAGCTCGCGGGCATCGTCAAGGCGCGGGTCAGCCTGACGTGACGGCGCGGCGGCTTCCTGTCCGCCTGGACTGTCGGCGCGCGTGAGGCTCCCGTACGACCTGCCGCCCGGGTTCACCCAGCTGGGCCCCGCGAGCGACGCCTGGTCCGAGTACCTGCGGGCCCTGCCACGGCTCGCCGACGAGCTCACGGACGAGTGGCGTCTCGCCTACGACGGACCACCGCTGTACGGACGGTCTGCGCTCGTCCTGCCCGTTCTCACCGACGACCCCCGGCGGGCCGTGCTGAAGATCGGGTTCCCCCATGAGGACGGGACGGGAGAGTCCCTCGCGCTCCAGCTGTGGCACGGGCGGGGCGCGGTCGAGCTGTGGGCCGCGGACCCCCGCCGGACCGCCCTGCTGCTGGAGCGTCTCGGAGCCGAGGACCTCACCGGCGTGGACCCGGTCCAGGCGTGCGGTGTGGTCGGGGAGCTGTACG
>JACRAA010000368.1 GCA_016213595.1 Actinomycetota bacterium
CCCCCCCCCCCCCCCCCGGCGCGGGCCGTGTGATGGGATCGCCGCATGCCACCTCGCGCGGACAGCACGGGCGACCTGTTCCGGTCGTACGTCCGGAGCCTCCGCTGGCAGGTGCCCTCCACCCTGGTCGCCGTGGTGGCCCTGTGGGGCCTCGACGTCGGCGGGATGCGCGCGTACGGCATCGGCCCGATGCTGCTGGTCGGCATCGGGCTGCTCGTCGTGCTCAGCCCGCTCTTGTTCCTGCGCTACGAGTTCGCCTGGCGACAGGACAGGCGACTGGCGACCTGGCTCGCGTGGTCGGTCGTGTGGATGGCCGTCTCCGGGGTCCTGGTGTTCATGCTGCTCGCGATGGTCATCGGCGACTGACCCACCGGTCCGGGCCGTGCTTGGATCGACCCATGGCCTCCCGACTGACCGAGATCTCCCTCGACTGCCACGACCCCGACCGGCTGGCCGTCTTCTGGACCGGAGTGCTCGGCTGGGAGGTGCTCCACCACGAGCCCGGTCTCGTCGAGATCGGGCCGGGCGGTCGCGCCGACGCCGAGCTCCTCGACGCCGTGCGCTCGGGACCGGTCGCGCCGACGATCTTCCTGGCGCAGGTGCCCGAGGAGAAGGCGGCGAAGAACCGGGTCCACTTCGACGTCTCGCCCGTCGACTGCTCCCAGGAGGAGGAGGTCGAGCGGATCCTCGCGCTCGGCGCCACCCGGGCCGACATCGGGCAGACCGGTGAGGAGTCGTGGACCGTGCTCGCCGACCCGGAGGGCAACGAGTTCTGCGTGCTCCGCAGCCTGGCGCAGGAGCACTTCTCACTGTGACCGGGCGCGTCAGTCGTCCGTCATGAAGTCCTGCAGGACGCGCGCGAACCGCTCGGGGTCGTCGAGGTGCGGGAAGTGGCCGGCACCCTCGAACAGCTCGACGCGGCAGTCGGGCACGGCGCGCTGGGCGCTCAGCGCGTGCCAGGCCGGGATCATCCGGTCCTTCGAGCCCCAGACGATCAGGGTCGGTGGGGGCGTCACCGCTCCGAGGTGGTCGTAGGCGTTGATGCTCTGCCCGCCGACGTCGATCACCGCGCGCGTGGTGGCGAGGAAGGCACGGCGGCTCTCGCTGTCGCCCAGTGAGGTGAAGCCGCGCCAGATCGCGCCGATGTCGGCGCCGGGCTTCCAACCGACCTTCTGCGCGCCGCGACCCAGCGCCTCCACCCGCTGGAGGACGGGCGCGGAGGCGATCACGCTCAGCACCTGCTCGGCACCGGGAAGGGTGGCCGAGCGCAGGACCAGGTTGACCTCGCGGCCCAGGCCGCCGCTGGAGACGAGGACGAGGCGGTCCACCCGGTCGGGGAAGAGGTAGTAGAACTGCATCGCGATGCCGCCGCCGAGCGAGTGCCCGACCAGGGTGACCCGCTCGACACCGAGGTGGTCGAGCAGGTCGCGCAGGGTGGCCGCGTGCGAGCTGAGCGAGTAGTCGCCCGTCGGCTTGGCCGACTCGCCGTGGCCGAACAGGTCCGGCACGACGACCCGGTGGTCGTCGTCGATCCGGTCGACGAGGTGGGACCACTGGCGCTGCGAGCCCAAGATGCCGTGGATGAAGAGCACGACGGGGCCGGAGCCGCTGTCGACGTACGACAGCTCGTGGCCGTGCAGAGCGACCGTGTGCGGGGCCGGGCGGGCCATGGGCGTCATCCTCGCGAGGGTGGGGACTGGTTACCCCACGGTAGCCGTGACCGCAGCGATGCCGGGAGCTCAGCCCGCGGCGAGGGCCTCGCGCAGGGCGTCGGCGCCCAGCTCGGCGCCGTACGCCGGCTTGTCGCGCTCGAAGCGCGTGCCCTCGGCGAGCGGGCCGGCGTCGACGACGTCGAAGCCGAAGGACTCGATCAGGTCGGTGACGACCGCCTTGGCGTCGGCGTCGTCGCCCGCGATCGCGAGCGCGCGTCGGTCGTCGGCGCCGGCCGGGCGGCCCTCGGTCACGATGTGGGCGGCCTGGATCGCGTTGAACGCCTTGACGACCTTCGAGGTCGGCAGGTGCGCGGCCAGCATCTCGCTCACGCTCGTGCGGCCCTCGTCGAGCTCGGCGTAGTTGCCGTCTCGCTCGAAGTAGTAGTTGTTGGTGTCGATCACGACCTTGCCGGCGAGGGGCTCGACCGGCACGTCGAGGTAGGCCTTGAACGGAACCGTCACGACCACCAGGTCGCCGGCCTCCCCCGCCTCCTGGGCCGTCGCCGCCCTGGCTCGCGGGCCGAGCTCCGCGACGAGGTCGGCCAGGGTCTCCGGGCCGCGCGAGTTGCTGAGCACGACGTCGTGCCCCTGCTCGATCGCGCGCCGCGCGATCGCCGTGCCGATGTGTCCACTGCCGATGAGTCCGATGGTCGTCATGGAGGTGGAACGCACGGCACCGCCGTCTGCTTCCCTCAGCCGGTGACCCCGAAGCGCTCGACCCTGATCGCCTCGGGGCTCAGGCCGGACGCGATCAGCAGGTCCTCTGCGAACTCGGCGAAGCGTGCGGCGCCGCAGACGTACGCCACCTCGGCGCCGGCCAGCAGCGGGGCGACCTCGTCCGGCGTCGGCGGGCCCGGCGCGCGGTCAGCCGTGGCGTGCCGGGTGTAGGCGATCGTGGCGCGGGCTCGGGCGAGCTCGTCGGCGTACGGCAGCTCCTCGGGGCCGCGGGCGACCGCCACCACGCGCAGCAGGTCGGACCGGCCGAGCTGTCGTGCGGCACGGATCATCGACACCGCCGGGACGATCCCGGTGCCACCGACCAGGCAGAGCGCGGGCGTGGAGGTGTCCCACCTGAACCACCGGCCGATCGGCCCGCGCAGCTCGAGGACGTCGCCGACCTCGGCCACGTCCGCGAGGAACTCCGAGACCTCACCGTCCGGAAGCCGCTCGACGAGGAACTCCACGAGCGGATCGCTGTCGTCGGACGCGAGTGAGTACGAGCGCTGGGCGGTGTAGTCGTCGGGGGCGCGCAGGCGGATCAGGTAGTGCTGCCCGGGCCAGTGGCGCTGGCGGTCCTCGACGTGCATGCGGAGCCGGACGAGGTGGGGCGCCGGGAAGTCCTTCGTGATGATGCGCCCGGTCGTCCAGGCGGTCGCACCAGCACCGACGGACGCGAAGGACTCGTCCGTCACGGGTCGCCCTGGTAGCGCTGCTCGAGCCACGGGTCGCCGCGATCGTGGTACCCGTTCTGCTCCCAGAACCCGGGCCGGTCCGTCGCGGTCACCTCGAGCCGGCTGACCCACTTCGCGGACTTCCAGAAGTAGAGGTGCGGGACCAGCAGTCGCACCGGGCCACCGTGCTCGGGCGTCAGCGGCTTC
>JACRAA010000369.1 GCA_016213595.1 Actinomycetota bacterium
CGTGACGGGACAGATCGATCTGATCGCGCTGGTGCGGGTGCGGGAGCACGAGGACGTAGCTACGGTTGTGGCCGATCGCCTCAACAAGGTGAGGGGCGTGACCGAGACCGAAACGCACATCGCCTTCCGCACCTACTCCCAGCACGACCTCGAGTCCGCGTTCAGCATCGGACTCGACTGACAGGTCTCGTGACGGACGCCAGGGCGCCCTCCTCGACCATCGGTGGCTAGCGCACCGGTCGGTGCACCGGAGTCGGTAGTCGCTTCTCGTCGAACGGCACGAGGGAGAGCCGCGACTGGTGCGCGGCGTCGTAGAGCGCGAGGTGCCGGGCCGCGCCGACCAGGGGGCACGTCCACTCGCCGTCGACGTCGACGAGGCGCACCCCGGGCGACTCGAGCCAGCGCAGGATCTTCTCGGACTCCTCGGCGGTTGCCGCGGGGACCGGTCCGGGCGCCGCGGCTACGGTCTCCGCGCTGGCGCCGAGCTCCCGGACGTATTGATGGGCGTCGCTGCCCGGTGGGATCACCCCAGCGGCGGCGAGCCTTCCGTGACGTATGACGTGCACCGCCCACCGACCGTCGTCCTCACGTCGCGCGGCCACGATCTCGCCGCAGCGGGTGAGGGCCGAGAGCCGCTGGGTCCGGGCGGCGGCCCGGACGAACGTCGCCAGTCGGTCGCGGTGGACACCGGCCTCCTCGAACCGCTCACGGTCGGCGAGGGCAGTCATCCGCTCGTTGATCGCCTCGACCACCTCGTGCGGGCTGCGGAGCAGGGTGTCGCGCAGCTGGCGCACGACGGCGCCGTAGGTCGACTCGTCGGTCGAGCCGTCGCAGGGAGACAGGCAGCGACCCATCTCCGCCAGCACGCAGGCAGACCGCGAGGGGACCACCGGCAGCCGGCCGCTGCACTGGCGGACCGGGAACGTCTCGTGGAGCGCAGCCAGGCACTTCTCCGCGGTCTTGCGCGACGAGAAGGGGCCGAGGTAGTCGGCGTCGTCGTCGAGCACTTGTCGCACGAGGGACAGGCGCGGCCAGGCCTCGCGGGTCAGCTTGAGGAAGTGGACCTTCTCCGGGAATCGCGAGCGACGGTTGTAGCGCGGCTTGTGCTCCGCGATCAGCCGCAGCTCGCGGACCTCGGCCTCGAGGGGGGTGGCGCACTCGATCCCGGTGACGGACGTCGCGATACCGACCATCTCGCCCATCCGGCTGCGGGTCTCCGACGCGGTGAAGTAGGTGCGGACGCGGGTGCGGAGGTCGCGTGACGTGCCGACGTAGAGCACACGGGACCGATCGTCGCGGAAGAGGTAGACGCCCGGTGCATGGGGGAGTCCCTCGGCGAGGTGGCGCTTGCGGCGCTGCGCCGTGCTGACCCGCGACGAGAAGGTCTGCAGCTCCTCGAGCGTGTGCACCCCCAGGCCGCCGAGGCGCTCCATCAGCCCGTGCAGCACGTCGACGGTCGCCTGGGCGTCGGAGAGCGCGCGGTGGTTGGGCGTGACGGCTGCGTCGAAGAGCTTCGCGAGGGACGACAGCTTGCAGTTGGACGCGTCGTCGCGGGTGATCACGCGCCGTGCGAGCTTGGCGGTGTCGAGCACCTCGAACCTCGGCCACGGCCTGCCCTGCTCGCGTGCGAAGTGCTGGAGGAAGCCCACGTCGAAGGGGGCGTTGTGGGCCACGAGAACGCAGCCGGCCGCGAACTCCAGGAACGCCGGCAGTGCCGACTCGATCGGTGGGGCGTCGTGGACCATCGAGTTGGTGATCCCCGTGAGGACTGCGATGAAAGGGGGGATCTCGGTGTGGGGGTTGACGAGCGTCTGGAACTCGCCGAGCACCTCACCGCCCCGGACCTTCACCGCGCCGATCTCGGTGATCATCGACCCGCCCTGAGCCGAGCCGCCGGTCGTCTCCAGGTCGACCACGCAGAACGTGAGGTCGCGCAGGGGCCGCCCCAGCTCGTCGAAGCTGCGCTGCGCCTCCCAGCGGGATGTCTCCCGGGTCGGTCGCTGGGCAGTCGTGCTCATGTGCGACGACGCTAGACGTGGGATCCGACAATGGCGGGAGGGCGCGCGCACTACGCTGGCCCGCGCCTGACCCTCGACCCACCCCGACCGATCCAGAGGAGCCCCACGTGGCAGACCCGACCTCCGACCTCCGCGTTCCCGGTGACGGCGAGCGGTGGCGCTGCGGCGGCTGCGGCAACCTCACCCGCTTCGACGTCACCCGCACCCGACGTACGACGGACTACTGGCACGTCGACCTCGCCGGCTCGCCCCGGGTCGAAGAGCAGACCGTGCTGTCCGAGTCGGTGGAGTCCGTCTCGTGCCGGTGGTGCGGGCGTTCGGACGCGATCGAGGTCGTCGACCGCGCGGACGCCGACACCGCCGCCGACCCGGCCGCCGGGTGACGGGCTGCTCGTGACCGATGCGGCCGCCGGTCCCGAGCGCCTCCGCCTGCGGGTGGTCGCCCTCGTGTCGGCGGTCCTGCCCTCGGTCGCCCCGGTGCCACCGCCACTGCGGAAGGTGGCCGGCTTCGCGCCCGCGCGACGCGCCCGGCTCGGGGGATCGCTGATCTGGGACGCGCTCGCCGACGACGCGTTCCGCGGCCACGCGGCCGTGCAGGTCGCGGCGATCCCGGGCACCGACGATCCGCTCGACGTCGCTGCCCGCGCGTGGCTGTCACGCGAGGAGGGGTGGCAGACCCAGGTCGACGCGATCGTCGAGGCACTGGCGACCGAGGACGCCCGCGACGACCAGGGCCGGGCCGAGCTCGGGCGCCTCTCCGCGCAGGTCGCCGCCCTGCAGGCGGAGGTGGCCGCCGGCAAGGCCGACCACCGCCAGCAGCTCGAGCGAGCGGCGGCCGACCACAAGGTGCTGCGCCAGAGGCTCGGCGAGGCGCGCAGCGCACTGCGCACCGCCGAGGCCGAGCGCGACGCGGCGATGGCCGCCCGCGACCGGGCCGTGGCCCAGGCCGATGCAGCGACGCGCACCGCCGAGGCCGACGTACGCCGCATGCGGGTGCAGCTCGACGAGGCGGAGGCCGGGCTCGCCTCCCAGCGGCGCGACGCACGGTCTGACCGGGATGTCGCCACCATCCGAGCACGGCTCCTCCTCGACGCAGTGGTCGACTCCGCGACCGGGCTGCGCCGCGAGCTCGGGCTGCGAGCGGTGGATGGTTCTCCCAGTGACGCAGTCGAGGGTGAGCTCGCGGGTGCCGTCGCGGCGCAGGGGTCGAGCGCCCCCGCGACGCCAGCGCTCCTCGAGCAGC
>JACRAA010000043.1 GCA_016213595.1 Actinomycetota bacterium
ACCTCGCGCAGGCCATGTTCGGCGACATCCAGGTCAGGATCCGCCCCAACTACTTCCCGTTCACCGAGCCGAGCGCCGAGCTGGACCTCGAGTGCTTCGTCTGCCACGGCGCCAGCGTCAACGACCCGGCCAACCCCTGCCGTACGTGCTCGAGCGAGGGCTGGATCGAGTGGGGTGGCTGCGGAGTCGTGAACCCGCGGGTGCTCACCGCCTGCGGCATCGACAGCGAGGTGTACTCGGGGTTCGCGTTCGGGATGGGCGTCGAGCGGACGCTGATGTTCCGCAACAACGCGGCAGACATGAGGGACATGGTCGAGGGCGACGTCCGGTTCAGCCGGTCGCTCGTGGGAGGAGCACGATGAGGGCGCCGGTGTCCTGGGTCCGCGAGTACGTGGCGCTGCCGGACGAGGTGACCGGGCGCGACCTCGGGGACGCCCTCATCCGCGCCGGCCTGGAGGTCGAGGGCGTCGAGCCGGCGACCGAGATCAGCGGCCCCCTCACGGTCGGCCGCGTCCTCAGCTCCGTGGACGAGCCGCAGAAGAACGGCAAGACGATCCGCTGGTGCCGGGTCGACGTGGGGCCGTTCAACGAGGGAGCCAGCGAGCCGGACGAGAACGGGGGCTCGCGGGGCATCGTCTGCGGCGCCCACAACTTCGCAGCGGGCGACCTCGTCGTCGTCGCCCTGCCGGGGACCGTACTGCCCGGGGGGTTCGAGCTGACCGCGCGCAAGACGTACGGCCACATCTCCGACGGCATGATCTGCGCGGTGGACGAGCTGGGGATCGGCACGGACCACACCGGGATCCTGGTGCTGGCCCCCGGGTCGGCCGAGCCCGGTGACGACGCGCTCGAGGTCCTCGGCATGACCGACGAGGTGCTCGACATCGCCGTGACGGCCGACATGGGCTACTGCCTGTCCGTACGTGGCCTGGCGCGCGAGACCGCGCAGGCGTTCGGGGTGTCGTTCACCGACCCGGTGGCGCTGACCACCCCGGCCCCGGTCGCCGACGGCTTCCCGGTCCGCAGCGACACCGAGCACTGCCCGTTGTTCGTCGCCGTCTCGGTGACAGGCGTCGACCCGACCAGGCCCAGCCCGGACTGGATGGCGAGCCGCCTGCGCATGTCGGGCATGCGGTCCGTGTCCCTGCCCGTCGACATCACCAACTACGTGATGCTCGAGACCGGACAGCCCCTCCACGCGTACGACGCCGACCGGCTCGCCGGCGGGATCGTCGTCCGGGAGGCGCGAGCGGGGGAGAGGCTCACCACGCTCGACGACGTCAACCGGGTGCTCAGCCCCGAGGACCTCGTCATCACCGACGACTCCGGCGTGATCGGGCTGGCCGGCGTCATGGGCGGCCAGACGACGGAGCTGACGCCGACGACGACCAAAATCCTCATCGAGGCCGCGTCCTTCGCCCCCGTACGGATCAGCCGTACCGCGCGCCGCCACAAGCTGCCCAGCGAGGCGTCGCGCCGGTTCGAGCGGTGGGTGGACCCTGCAGCCGCGTACTCCGCGGCCCATCGGGTCGCCGACCTGCTCGTCGAGCTCGCGGGCGGTACAGTCGCGCCGGCCGAGACCGTCTTCGGCGCGGTGCCTCCGATGCCCTGCCAGACGATCCGCGGCACCCTGCCTGCGGAGGTGCTCGGCGCTCCCGTGAGCGTCGACCGGGTCGTCGAGATCCTTCGCGGCTCCGGCGTCGAGGTGTCCCGGGAGGGCGACACCCTCCGGCTCGTGCCGCCGACCTGGCGTCCCGACCTCGTCGACGCGTACGACTACGTCGAGGAGGTCGGCAACAAGGTCGGCCTCGACTCGATCGAGCCGGTCCTGCCGCGCCCGATCGGCGGCCGTGGCCTGACCGCTCGGCAGAAGGCCCGGCGGGCGCTCAGCGCCGCGCTGCCGGCCGCGGGCTACGTCGAGGTCATCCAGTTCCCGTTCCTGGCCGAGCCCGACCTCGACAAGCTCGGCGTCCCGGGCGATGACGAGCGACGCGACCTCGTACGGGTCGCGAACCCGCTCGCGGAGACCGCGCCGTACCTGCGGACGACCCTGCTGCCCGGTCTCTTCGGTGCCGTCCTGCGGAACCAGTCCCGCGGCCAGACCGACCTCGCGCTGTACGAGGTGGGCCCTGTGTTCCGCGGCCCGCTGGGAGTGGCACCGATGCCGTCGGTCGAGACGCGGCCCTCCTCGGAGGAGCTCGCCGCCATCGACGCGGCCCTTCCGCACCAGCCGGTCCTCGTGGCCTGCGTGCTGTCCGGCGAGTGGCTTCCGGCCAGCGCGGGCCGTCCCGCGGTGCCCGCCGGCTGGCAGCAGGCGATCGCGTTCGCTGAGACCGCGGGCCGCGCCCTGGGCGTCCGGGTCGAGCGCTCAGCCGACTCGTACGCTCCGTACCACCCGGGCCGCTGCGCTCGCCTCACCGTGGGCGGCGTCACGGTCGGCTACGCCGGAGAGCTCCATCCGTCGGTCTGCCAGGCGTACGGGCTGCCGGCGCGTTCGGCGGCTGCCGAGCTGTCCTTCGACGTGCTGTGCGACCTCGTGCCCGGCCCCGGGTCGGTGACGCCCGTCTCGTCATGGCCGGTGGCCAAGGAGGATGTCGCGCTCATCGTCGACGCGTCCGTACAGGCGGGTGACGTCGAGGCCGCGCTGCGGGAGGGCGCGGGCGACCTGCTCGAGGACGTGCGGCTCTTCGACGTGTACGTGTCGGAGGCGATCGGGGAGGGTAAGAAGTCTCTTGCCTTCGCACTGCGGCTGCGCGCGCCGGACCGGACCCTCACGGAGGCGGACGCCGCTGCGGCCCGCGACGCTGCGGTGGCGGTAGCCGCGGAGCGGTACGGAGCTGTGCAGCGCATCGCCTGACCTCACGCGGAATGGAGGCCAGCCTTCTGCTTGCATAATAATGTCGACTCATGCATGATCATGCCTGTGACGATACGTGTGGCAGTCGCCGGCTGTACCGGCTATGCGGGTGGCGAGGCGCTGCGGCTCCTCCTCGGACATCCCGAGGTCGAGATCGGGACGCTCACGGCCAAGTCGAGCGTGGGCTCGCTGCTCGGCGAGCACCTGCCGAACCTTCCCGCCCTCGCGGACCGGCCGATCGTGGACACGACCGCCGACAACCTGGCCGGCCATGACGTCGTGATCCTCGCGCTGCCTCACGGCGCCTCCGCGGAGATCGCCGCGCAGCTCGGCGACGACGTGCTCGTGCTCGACATGGGCGCCGACTTCCGGCTCGCCTCCAGCAGCGAGTGGGAGAAGTTCTACGGGTCTCCGCACGCGGGGACCTGGCCGTACGGGCTGCCGGAGATACCGGGCCAGCGGGAGGTCCTGCGGACGACGAAGCGGGTAGCGATCCCGGGCTGCTACCCCACGTCGGTCACGCTCGCGCTCGCACCCGCCGTGGCGAACGGCCTGGTCACCGACGACATCGTCGTGGTCGCGGCGTCGGGCACCTCGGGGGCCGGCAAGTCCGCGAAGGTCAACCTGCTGGGCGCGGAGGTCATGGGCTCGGTCTCGGCGTACGGCGTGGGAGGCGTCCACCGGCACACCCCGGAGATGGTCCAGAACCTCGTCGCGTGCGGCGCGTCCGTGCCACCCCGGCTCAGCTTCACGCCCCTGCTCGCTCCCATGCCGCGAGGAATCCTCGCGACCTGTACGGCGCCGCTGGCCGAGGGCGTGGATGCCGAAGCTGTACGTGCCGCGTACACCGCCTTCTACGCTGACGAGCCGTTCGTGCACTACATGCGCGAGGGCCGGTGGCCGCAGACCCAGTCGGTCGTCGGGTCGAACGCCTGCCACGTGCAGACGGCGGTGGATGAGACGACGGGTCGGCTCATCGCGGTTGCGGCGATCGACAACCTCACCAAGGGCACAGCCGGCGCGGCCGTGCAGTGCCTCAACCTCGCCCTGGGTCTTCCCGAGACGCTCGGCCTCAGCGACAACGGAGTTGCCCCGTGACCTCGACGTTCGAGCCAGGACGCGAGGGCGTCACAGCAGCGGCCGGGTTCGTCGCCGCAGGCGTGGCTGCCGGCCTCAAGTCGACGGGTGGCCTCGACGTCGCGTTGGTCCGCAGTCTCGGCCCGAGGTACGACGCGGCCGGCGTGTTCACCTCCAACCGGGTCTTCGCCCCTTCGGTCCGCTGGAGCCGGGCCGCGGTGTCGGACGGCGAGCTGGCCGCTGTCGTCCTCAACTCCGGGGGCGCCAACGCCTGTACGGGTGAGGGCGGGCGGCAGGACACCGCGCGTACGGCCGTCGTCGTCGCCGAGCAGCTCGACTGCAAGGTCACGGACGTCGCCGTCTGCTCGACCGGCATCATCGGTGTCCGGCTGCCCATGGACAAGCTGGAGGCGGGGATATTGGCGGCCGCTGCGGCGCTCGACCCCTCCGGCGGGTCCGCGGCCGCGAACGCCATCATCACGACCGACACGTACGCGAAGACGGCGACCCTGGTGGGCGAGGGAGGCTACGTCATCGGCGGGATGGCCAAGGGTGCTGGCATGCTCGCGCCGGGTCTGGCGACCATGCTCGTCGTGGTCACGACAGACGCCGAGGTGGATGCCCTCGACCTGGACGCGGCTCTCAGGGCGGCGACGCGCGTCACGTTCGACCGTGCCGACTCGGACGGGTGCATGTCGACGAACGACACCGTCCTGCTCCTCGCGAACGGCGCCTCCGGCGTGCGGCCGGACTTCGGGGAGTTCACACGGTGCCTGACGGCTGTCTGCGCCGATCTCGCTCGCCGGCTGATCGCCGACGCGGAAGGTGCCGAGCATGAGGTGGCCATCCAGGTCCGCGGCGCTGCAACGGAGGAGGATGCCCTCGAGGTCGGCCGGGCGGTCGCCCGGTCGAACCTCTTCAAGTGCGCGATCGCGGGCAACGACCCCAACTGGGGGCGTGTCGTGTCGGCCGTCGGTACCACCCGGGCTGCGTTCGACCCCGACGACCTCGACGTGTCCTTCAACGGGGTCATGGTGTGCCGGGGCGGTGCGATCGGCGAGGACCGACACCTGGTCGACCTGCACCCCCGCGAGGTGCACGTGACGATCGACCTCCACGCCGGCGCCGAGCAGGCGACGATCTGGACCAACGACCTCACCCATGGCTACGTCTCGGAGAACGCGGACTACCCCACATGACCGACATCAGCGCGTACGCAGGCAGCACGGTCGTCGTCAAGTACGGCGGCAACGCCATGGTCGCCCCTGAGCTCAAGGAGGCCTTCGCCGCCGACATCGCCGAGCTCCGGAGCGCCGGGGTCGACATCGTCGTCGTGCACGGCGGCGGCCCGCAGATCTCGTCCATGCTCACCCGCCTCGGCATCGCCTCCGAGTTCCGCGCCGGCCTGCGCGTCACGACGCCCGAGGCCCTCGACGTCGTCCGGATGGTCCTCGTCGGCCAGGTGGGCCGCGAGCTCGTCAACCTCGTCAACAGCCACGCGCCGGTCGCCGTCGGCATGTCGGGCGAGGATGCGGTGACGTTCACGGCTGTGCGCAAAGGCCTCGTCCTCGACGGCGTCGAGGTGGACCTCGGTCTCGTCGGAGACGTCGAGAAGGTGTCGCCGGGGCTCGTACGCGACCATCTGTCCGCGGGTCGTGTCCCCGTCGTGGCCACGCTCGCGCCCGACGCACAAGGCGTCGTCCACAACGTCAACGCCGACACGGCAGCCGCCGCCCTGGCCGCTGCCCTCGGCGCCGTACGGCTCATCGTCCTCACCGACGTCGCCGGGCTGTACGCGGACTGGCCGCGCTCGACGGAGGTCGTGGAGCGGATCGCGGCCCGCGAGCTCGCGGAGCTCCTGCCCAGCCTCGAGTCGGGCATGCGGCCCAAGATGGAGGCCTGCCTCGTCGCCGTACGGTCCGGCGTCCCGCAGGCGACTGTCGTCGACGGCCGCGTCCCCCACATCGTCCTCGCCGACCTCGTCGGACAGGCTCACGGCACGACGGTCGTGCCCGACGAAGGAGTGACCGCATGACGTGGCAGGAGCAGTACTCGGGAAGCCTCATCCACGCCTTCGGGATCCCGTCCCGCGAGCTCGTGCGCGGGGAAGGCGTCCACGTGTACGACGACGAGGGCACGCGGTACCTCGACCTGCTCGCCGGGATCGCCACTGCGTCCTTGGGCCATGCCCACCCCGCGTACGTCGCGGCTCTGGCCGACCAGGCGGCCACGTTGTCGCACATCTCGAACCTGTTCACGTCGCCGAACCAGATCGCCCTCGCCGAGAAGCTGTCGGCGCTCCTCGGCCACGACGCGAAGGTGTTCCTGGCGAACTCCGGCACCGAGGCGAACGAGGCAGCGTTCAAGATCACCCGCCGTACGGGACGGACGCGGCTGGTCGCAGCGGAGGACAGCTTCCACGGCCGCACCATGGGTGCGCTCAGCATCACCCACAAGGCCGCGTACCGGGAGCCGTTCGAGCCGCTGCCCGGCGACGTGACGTTCGTCCCGTACGGAGACGCCGAGGCCCTCGCTGAGGCTGTCGACGACACCGTGGCCGCCGTCGTGCTGGAGCCGATGCAGGGGGAGGCCGGCGTGGTCGTACCGCCCGACGGCTACCTCACCGCCGCGCGCGAGATCGCGAGCCGCCACGGCGCGCTGCTGTGGCTGGACGAGGTGCAGACAGGGATCGGCCGGTCCGGCCGCTGGTTCGACCACCAGCGCGAGGGCGTCGTCCCTGACCTCGTCACCGTCGCGAAGGGCCTCGGCAACGGGTTCCCCGTCGGCGCCTGCCTCGCGACCGGAGCCACGGCCGACCTCATCCAGCCGGGCATGCACGGCACGACGTTCGGCGGGAACCCCCTCGCCTCACGGGCGGCGCTCACGGTGCTGGGCATCCTCGAGCCGCTGCTGCCGCAGATCAACGCCGTGGGGGACCGCCTCGCAGCCGACCTGACCGGACTGCCAGGAGTCGTGGCCGTCCATGGCCGCGGGCTGCTGCGCGGCGTCCAGCTCGATCAGCCCGTCGGTCCGGCACTGGTCGCCGCGGGCCTCGAGGCGGGCTTCATCCTCAACGCCGCCCGTCCCGACCGGATCCGGCTCGCGCCGCCGCTCATCATCACGAGCGACGACCTCGTCCCGTTCGTCGAGGCGTGGCCCGGGCTGTACGAGCGAGCACTGTCCGCATGAAGCACGCCGACCTGCCCAAGGCGCGGCGGCGGGCCCGGATCAGCGACCTCGTGGCCAGTCACGTCGTCACCTCGCAGACCGAGCTGCGGCGGATGCTCGCTGAGGAGGGGTTGGACGTCACCCAGCCGACCCTGTCGCGGGACCTTCTCGAGCTGAGAGCCGTACGGGTCCGGCGGGCTGACGGGACCGTCGCCTACGCGATCACCGACGACAGCGCCTTCGACCTGCCCGAGGGCAGCTCCCGCCTCGCCAGGCTCTGCTCGGACCTGCTGCTCCGCGCCGAGGCCTCGGGCAACATCGTCGTCGTCCGGACGCCCGCCGGTGCGGCGCAGTACTTCGCCTCGGCCCTCGACCGCGCCGGCTGGGACGATGTGCTGGGATGCGTGGCGGGCGACGACACCGTCATGCTCATCACCCGTGACGTGACGGGCGGCGAGGCGGTCGCCGAGAGACTGCTGACACTGGGCTCGGAAGGAGTCTCATGACGCACGGGGTGCTGTGGGGAGGCCGGTTCGCCGGCGGTCCGGCGGATGCCATGTTCGCGCTGTCCCAGTCGACACAGTTCGACTGGCGGCTGGCGCTGTACGACCTCGCCGGCTCCCGTGCCCACGCCAGGGGGCTCCACCGTGCCGGGCTGCTCACCGACGACGAGCTCGAGGCGCTTCTCGAGGGGATCGACGGCCTGGCCGCCGACGTCGAGTCGGGCGCGTTCGCGCCTCTGCCCCACGACGAGGACGTCCACGGCGCGCTGGAGCGCGGCCTCACGGAGCGGCTCGGGCCCGAGCTGGGCGGACGCCTGCGTGCGGGACGCTCACGCAACGACCAGATCGCCACGCTCGTGAGGATGTACCTGCGGGACGCCCTGGGCCGGCTCCGCGACGACGTGCGCGCGGTGGCGCAGGCGCTCGCCGACCAGGCGACGCAGCACCTCGGCGTGCCGATGCCCGGCCGTACGCACATGCAGCACGCCCAGCCTGTCCTGCTGTCCCACCAGCTCCTCGCGCACGCCTGGCCGCTGGTCCGCGACCTGCAGCGCATCTCCGAGCTGGATGCGCGGCTGGCCGTGAGCCCGTACGGATCGGCCGCGCTCGCCGGCACGTCGCTCGGCCTCGACCCGGAGGCGGTCGCCCGAGAGCTGGGGTTCACGGGCTCGGTCGCCAACTCGATCGACGGGACCTCCGCCCGTGACCTCGTCGCCGAGGCGACCTACGTCTGTGCGCAGGTCGGCGTCGACATCTCCCGGCTCGCCGAGGACGTCATCATCTGGTGCACCCACGAGTTCGGCTTCGCGAGCCTCGACGACGCCTGGTCCACCGGGTCGAGCATCATGCCGCAGAAGAAGAACCCGGACGTGGCGGAGCTGGCCCGCGGCAAGGCAGGACGCCTCATCGGCAACCTCAGCGGCCTGCTGGCGACGCTCAAGGGCCTGCCCCTGGCGTACAACCGCGACCTGCAGGAGGACAAGGAGCCGGTCTTCGACTCCCTGGACCAGCTCGCCGTGCTGCTGCCGGCCGTGGCGGGCATGGTGTCCACCTTGCGGTTCCACCCGGAGCGGCTGGCCGAGCTCGCCCCACGGGGCTTCTCGCTCGCCACGGACGTCGCCGACTGGCTGGTACGGCAGCGGGTGCCGTTCGCCCGTGCCCACGAGATCGCGGGCGAGGCCGTGCGCTACTGCGAGGAGCGTGGCCTCGAGCTCACCGACCTCACAGCCGAGCAGGTCTCGGAGATCTCGCCCGAGCTCACGGCGGACGTGCTCGCCGTGCTCACCGTGGCGGGGTCCATCGACAGCCGGGACGGCAGGGGAGGGACGGCGACCGTACGCGTCCGTGAGCAGCTCGCCGAGCTCGCCGAGGCCCTCCGGGCCTGAGAAGGGATCCTGCTGCTCGTCAGGGAGGTCCTGGGCCTCCTCAGGCCCCGTCCGCTCCGTCGGTACCGGCCTGCCCCGGTGCCGGTTTGCAGGTGCGTCCGAAGCGTCGGCGCAGCCGGGACACGAGCCCCAGCACCCCGACCACGAGGAACCCCACGAGGAGGCCGACCAGCGCCGACGCGAGCGTGTCGACGAGCCACGCGAGAAGGCCGCCCGCCCCCTGAACCTGGCCCACCGACTCTTCGAACTGGTGCACGAGCCCGTACGGCCCGTGCCAGCCCAGCGTGTACGAGCCCGCCAGCACCAGGTGCCCGCCGACCCAGATCATGGCGGCGATGCCGATGGTCGAGATGACGCGCATCACGTGGGGCATCGCGGCGACGAGCCCGTGGCCGAGCCGCTTCAGGCCGGCCGCCTTCCGGCCGACGAGCGCCAGGCCGATGTCGTCGAGCTTGACGATGAGCGCCGACACCCCGTACACGAGCACCGTGAGCAGGACGGCCACGACGGCGAGGATGAGGGCCCGCGACACGAGCGGCTGGTCCGCGACCTCCGCCAGCGCGATGGCCATGATCTCGGCGGACAGGATGAGGTCCGTACGGATGGCGCCCGACACCATGGCCCGCTCGTGCTCGGGGCTCCCGATCTCCGCGACCTCCTCGCCCGCCGGCACCTCGTGGTGGCCGCCGCGCAGCACCTCGTAGACCTTCTCGGAACCCTCGTACGACAGGTACGTCCCGCCCAGCATGAGCAGCGGGGTGATGAGCCAGGGGACGAGCTGGCTCAGCAGGAGCGCGACGGGGAGGATGAACAGGAGCTTGTTACGCAGCGACCCCCTCGCGATCTTGAGGATCACGGGCAGCTCTCGGTGGGCGAGGAAGCCCTGCACGTACCGGGGCGTTACTGCGGTGTCGTCGACGACGACGCCGACGGCCTTCGCGCTGGCCTTCCCGGCCGCGGCACCGACGTCGTCGATCGAGGCGGCGGCGACCTTGGCGATCGCTGCGATGTCGTCCAGTAGCGCAGCCAGCCCACCTGCCATGAGTCGGTCCCTTCGTCGTGAGCGCCAAGGCTAGCGAGGGGCCGCCCGCGGCGCGGGAACTGTGCGGGCGCGGACCGGCCGCTCGGTAGAGTGCGCCGGGTGACCGGTGTACTGGACGAGCTGAGATGGCGGGGACTCCTCGCCGAGTCGACGGATGAAGTGGCCCTGGCCGAACATCTTGCCTCTGGACCGGTGTCCTTCTACGTGGGCTTCGACCCGACGGCGCCCTCGTTGCACTTCGGGAACCTCGTCCAGCTGATCCTCGTACGGCACCTGCAGGCGGCGGGGCACAGGCCCTACCTGCTGGTCGGCGGCGCCACGGGGCTGATCGGCGACCCGAAGCAGGCCGCGGAGCGCGTGCTGAACCCGACAGAGCTCGTGGCCACCTGGGTGGAGCGGATCCGGGACCAGGTCACGCGGTACGTCTCCTTCGAGGGGGAGAACGGGGCCACGATCGTCAACAACTTCGACTGGACGTCGGAGATGACGCCGATCGACTTCCTCCGAGACATCGGCAAGCACTTCAGCGTGAACCGCATGCTGGCGCGGGACGTGGTGCGCAACAGGCTGGAGACTGGCATCTCGTACACGGAGTTCTCGTACGTGCTCCTTCAGTCGATGGACTTCCTGCACCTGTACCGGGCGCACGGGGTGACCATGCAGACGGGGGGCTCCGACCAGTGGGGCAACCTGACCGCAGGCGTCGACCTGATCCGGCGGGCGGCGGGTGGACACGCCTACGCGCTGGCGACACCTCTGCTGACGAAGGCGGACGGTACGAAGTTCGGCAAGACGGAGGGGGGCAGCATCTGGCTGGACCCCCAGCTCACCAGCCCGTACGCCTTCCACCAGTTCTTCCTGGGGGCTGAGGACAGCATGGTGGGCACGTACCTGCGGGTGTTCTCGCACAGGTCGCGTGAGGAGATCGAGGAGCTGGAGCGCCGGACGGCCGAGGCGCCTCACCTACGGCTGGCACACCATGCGCTGGCCGACGACGTCACCGACCTCGTCCATGGGGAGAACGAGAGACGGGCGGCCGTGGCCGCTGCCGACGCCCTGTTCGGGAAGGGGTCCCTGCGGGACCTGCCGGCAGGGACTCTCCAGGCCGTCGCCAAGGAGCTCAACGCGTCCGCCGTGCCCACGGTCGAGGGGCTGCCTGTCGCGGGCGCCCTGCACGCGGCTGGCGTCGTCCCGAGCGTGTCCGCGGGGAGGCGTGCGATCGCTGAGGGGGGCGCGTACGTGAACAACGCCAAGGTCACGGACGCCGAGGCAGCACTCACGGCGGAGGACGTGCTCCCCGGCGGGTACGTCGTCGTGCGCCGCGGGAAGCGGACCGTGGGGGCTCTGAGCGTCGGTGTGTGACCCCCTCCGGAGCGGTCCGGGAGCGCGACACGCCCGGGATGCATCTGCGATTTGACCCTCGCCCTCCTCCCACGTAATGTTCACCAAGCCTTGCCGATGACACGGACGAGGCGAACCGCGCAAGACCTGGCCTGAGGGCCTCGTGGAGAGCGATGTTCGCCAGGCCGGATCGACAGGCCACCTCTCACAGACGCAGACTCAAGGGGACTGGCACGTCCAGCCTCGCGGTCCTCGTTTTGGGCGGTGAAGGGCCAGAAAAGCCGAGTTTGACAGGCTCCGAAAGCCCGACTAAAGTAAGTCGAGTTGCCCCAAGCAACGGTGAAAGCCGAAGCGCAGGACGCACCCGAAACTTGAGAACTCAACAGCGTGCTTAAAGTCAATGCCAAAAAATGCACAGTAAAATGTGCCCCGATGGTCATGACTTCTTCGGAAGAAACAGACCTCGGTTCCTTTGATTAAATTGATGAAAGACCCAGCAATGGGTCCTACGTCAGGTAGTCAAACCTCAATGAGACGGAAAACGGAGCTTCGGCCCCGATACCGATAAATTTCAATGGAGAGTTTGATCCTGGCTCAGGACGAACGCTGGCGGCGTGCTTAACACATGCAAGTCGAACGGTAAGGCTCTTCGGAGTACACGAGTGGCGAACGGGTGAGTAACACGTGAGCAACCTGCCCTTGACACTGGGATAACAGTTGGAAACAGCTGCTAATACCGGATATTACCTTGGTCGGCATCGACCGGGGTGGAAAGTTCTGGCGGTCAAGGATGGGCTCGCGGCCTATCAGCTAGTTGGTGAGGTAACGGCTCACCAAGGCG